>CAYPVG010000177.1:0-21677 GCA_964414085.1 uncultured Boseongicola sp.
TTCGACCAAGTTGCCGACCTTATGGACCGCGTTTTGACAGATACATCGAACGTCCCGTCCTACCCACCTTACAATATTGAAAAAACCTCGGACGATGGCTGGCGTATTTCTATTGCCGTTGCAGGTTTTGCAGACGCTGACCTGAACGTTGAAGTTCGCGAAAACGCGCTTTTCGTCACTGCTAAGAAAGCCAAAGACGACGCCGAGCGCACGTACCTCCATCGCGGCATCGCCACACGCGCGTTCGAGCGTCGTTTTGCGCTCGCCGACCACGTGCGTGTAACGGGCGCAAGCCACGTCGACGGTATGCTTCACATTGATCTGGTCCGTGAAGTGCCGGAAGCTCTGCGCCCACGTCGGATCGAGATCGCCTCAGGCGAAACTTACGAGGCTAAGGCCGTAGAAGCCAAAGAGCTGAACTAACCCTTCCTACAGTTCGCTCGCGCCCTCGGGTCACCCCGGGGGCGTTTTCATTCGCCGTAAGGCACCCAGATGGTTTTCACATCTGTCGAGGCGGCCAAAAACGCTTTGGAATGATCCCGCGACCAATCCATGCCCGCGCCATTATTGACCCAAGTCCGCTTCAAGTTGCGTGCGGCCTCTCGCTCTATCGTCGCGGAAAGATCGCGGCCCGAGAAGGACCAGACAGAGTCGATGTCCATATGTCCTGCGACTTGTGCGGCTAATTCGTCGTGGCTTCCCGTTAGGATGTTTAGAACACCGCCCGGCACGTCGGACGTGTCCAGCACTTGGTAGAAGTCAGTTGCGGCCAGCGGGTAGGGCTCGCTCGCGATCACCGTGATCCGGTTGCCCATGGCAAGCGCTGGTGCTGCAATGGACACTAACCCGAGTAGTGGCGCATCGTCTGAAGCGAAGGCTGCGAGCTTGCCAACCGGTTCGTTCATCGCCAATGCGATCCCGCGCAGCGGAACACCTTTTGCCGCGCCATCGTATTTGTCCGCCCAAGCCGCCCAAGTGAAGAGCCGGTCAATCGCGGTTTCAACCTCTTGAGCGCCACTACGTTTTCCGGTCAAATCATTGATGCGTTTGGAGAATTCATCCTTTCGGGCCGATAGGTTCTCGCCGAGGTAATACAGGATTTGCGCGCGGAGATGACCGGTCGTTTTACTCCAAGACGCCGCGCTGTTCATCGCCTCAACTGCGTTTCGAAGATCCTTGCGGTTGGCGAGACCTGCATGCCCCAATAGCTTGCCCTTAGTTGACCATACGGCTTTGGAGTATCCCCCATCGGGTCGTGCTTGCTTGCCGCCGACATAAAGCTTAGCCGTTCGATCAAGATCGCTTGCGTCGGCTTTTTCTGGCGCGGCATTGGCTGGAATAGCTGCGAGTTTGGCTGGCTTGGCGCTCTCCTTTGTGTAGGCGAGAAGTCCTTCCCATCCACCTTCGCGACCAAAGCCACTCTCGCGCACACCGCCAAAACCGGCCGCCGCGTCAAAGAGGTTGGTCGCGTTTACCCAAACCACGCCTGATACCAGCTTGGGCGCGATGTCGAGCGCGAGGTTGACGTTCTCGGTCCAAACTGTCGCCGCCAAGCCGTAGCGCGTGTTATTGGCCAACTCGACGGCTTCCGCAGGTGTGCGGAAGGTGGTGCCAACCAATACGGGTCCGAAAATCTCTTCCTGCATCAACCGATCCGCCGTCGACAGACCTGTGATAAGTGTCGGAGGATAGAAGCAGCCAGTGGAGGGCAATTCCGCCGATGCGTGGTACACATCTCCACCGCTCGACTGAACGAGCGACGTGATCGTCTCAAGTTGAACGGGGTCCACGATAGCGCCGACGTCGATGCACTTGTCCATCGGATCGCCAAGCCGCAGATTATCCATCCGAGCCTTCAGTCGAGTATAAAACTGATCGGCGATCCCTTCCTGCACCAAAAGGCGTGATCCTGCGCAGCAGACCTGGCCCTGATTGAACCAGATTGCATCGACAAGACCTTCAATCGCACTGTCGATGTCGGCATCATCGAAAACGATGTAAGGCGACTTTCCGCCAAGTTCCAGCGTCAGTTTTTTCCCGGAACCTGCTGTTTCTTCTCGAATTTTTCGGCCCACCGCGGTGGAGCCAGTGAACGCAATCTTGTCGATGTCGCTGTGGTTTACCACCGCCGCGCCAGTCGCGCCGTCGCCCGTAACGATATTCAGAACGCCAGGCGGGACGCCAGCCTCTCGGGACAAGTCGGCAAACAGAAGAGCCGTCAAAGACGTGTATTCTGCGGGCTTCAGAACCACCGTGTTTCCCATGGCCAAAGCTGGCGCGACTTTCCAAGCCAGCATCAACAGCGGGAAGTTCCACGGGATAATCTGTCCGCAAACGCCGAGCGCTTCGCGGTCAGGAAGTTCGGCATCCATCAATTGCGCCATACCAGCGTGATAGTAGAAATGCCGCGCGACCAGCGGGATATCGATGTCGCGGCTTTCTCGAATGGGTTTCCCGTTGTCCAGCGTCTCCAGCGTAGCGAACAAACGCGACTGCTTTTGGATGAGGCGGGCTAGGGCATAGAGAACGCGAGCCCGCGCTTTGCTATCCTTCGCCCAGACCTTTTGAGCGCGACGGGCCGCCTTCACCGCAAGGTCTACGTCCCTCGCGCTTCCTTGGGAAACGCCAGCGAGGACGTCGCCCGTTGCCGGGTTTTTGCTGTCGAAACACTTCGCAGGTTTTGTCCAACGCCCGTCGATGAAATGTCCAAACTTGCGCTTATGGCTTTCCAGCCATTTCTTCGCTTCGCCACCGTCCTCAGGTGCGGGGCCATAATCCATCGTGTCGAATATCTCGCGGACGTTCATGCGTCACATCCTTCAGGCTTGAAAACGCGAATTGTTGAGGCGGGGTACTTGGAGAGCATGTTCTTCGGGCGGATCGGACGCGCCGCGAATTTGCCACCGCAGTTGGGGCAAACGCCGCTTAGTCGATTGTCTACGCAGTCCCGGCAGAACGTGCACTCGAAGGTGCAAATCATCGCCTTGGTGCTGTCCGGCGGCAGGTCGACATCGCAGCATTCGCAGTTGGGTTTCAACGCAAGCATCTGCCTATCCAATCGGGTGCCGGAAGCCAGCCGAATACCGGCCACTGACGTGGTGCTCCAACTGACGTTCGATATCGCCCAGCAAGCTGGACGCACCAAACCGGAACATGTCCGGCCTGAGCCAACGGTCGCCAAGTTCGTCTTTGATCAACGTCAGATAGGTGATCGCGTCTTTCGCTTTGGAAATTCCACCGGCAGGTTTGTAGCCTACGCGATACCCCGTTGCCTCGTAATAAGCCCGAATTGCCCGAATCATGACAAGGGAAACGGGCAAGGTTGCGTTGACGCTTTCCTTCCCAGTCGACGTTTTGATGAAGTCTGCACCCGCCATCATACAAACCCAACTCGCGCGGGCCACATTACGAAGCGAGCCAAGTTCGCCGGTTGCCAAGATGGCCTTCACATGTGCATCGCCACAGGCCGCGCGAAACGCTTTCATTTCGTCAAAAAGCGCCTGCCAATTCTGCGTGAGCACGTGACGGCGCGAGATAACGATGTCGATTTCCTTGGCCCCCGATTTGACGCTTTCTTCAATCTCGGCGATCCGAAGGTGCAATGGGGACAGACCGGCAGGAAACCCTGTGGACACCGCCGCTACCGGAATGCCTGTTCCTTCAAGCGCTTTCACGGCCGTCGGGATCATGTCGTGGTAAACGCAGACCGCGCCGGTTGTGATGGGGTCCATGCCTAGTGCATCAAGTAGGTCGGGACGGACGGGGCTTGCTGCCTTGGCGCAAAGGCGGCGAACACGACCTTCGGTGTCGTCGCCCGACAGAGTGGTTAGATCGATAAGCGTGATCGCCCTTAACATCCAGGCAGCTTGATAGTCTTTCTTTACGGATCGACGCCCAGGCAGCGTCGCGGCCCGGCGTTCAATTGCAGATGTGTTTGCCTGCACTGACGCGACGCGATCGAGGTCGAGCGCCATACCGGGATTGCGTGGTTCATGCACCTGCGGCAGATGCGCAAGGCTCGTGTCTGTTGCTGTTGCGGTTCGTGAGGACATGGCGGCAGCCTGATCTAAGGGTCACGTCAAGCGTGGCATGACCGCAGCCATTAATCAACATTGACCGTTTGGTCAAATTTTTTCGAAAACCGTCAATCGTCGAGCAATATGGTGTTAACAGTCGCGCCCGCTTCTAATGTCCTATGGACTGGACATTTGTCGGCGATTTCCATCAGCCTTCTGCGCTGTTCGGCATCGAGCGGACCACGCAAGCGTATCGAGCGCTTGAACGCATCGATCTTCGTGGCTTCGCCAGTATTCACATCTTGCCCATGCACCTTGTCGTGGCTGACGTCGACTGAGACGTGTGCCAGTGGCCATTGCTTGCGCCGCGCATACATGCGGATCGTCATTGACGTACAGGCGCCGAGGCCAGCGGACAGAAATCCGTATGGGGACATGCCTTTGTTGGTTCCGCCATACGCTTCTGGTTCGTCAGCCAGCATGTGATGTGTTGGACCCGAATTCACATCCTGCAGGAAACCATCCTCATCAGCTTCGGAGACACGAACAATGCCTTCTGGTGCGCCTGGAGGCGGGGCAGGGTACCGCAAGTCCAAGTAACGACGGCTCCAGGCGGCAATTACCTCTGCTGCATATTCAGCATCTTCCGCACGGCTAACCAAATGGTCAGCATCATCCAGTGTTACGAAGCTCTTTGGATGGCGTGCGGCGACGAAGATGTTGGTCGCATTCTCAATTCCGACTGTTTCATCGCGCGGGGCATGCATGATTAGAAGTGCTTTGCCCAACTTTCCGATCGTTTCGGCTAAGGCTGTCCCTTGGACGTCCTCGACAAACCCTTTGCCAATCGTAAAGGGGCGGCCAGCCAAAGACACTTTCGCCTGACCTTCAGCCTCGATGGTATCCAATGCGTCGCCGAAATTATGCGTGACGTGGCCCGGATCGAAGGGGGCACCTATCGTCACGACTGCCTTTATGGTGTCAATTTCAGTCGCAGCCTTTAGAACCGCGGCCCCGCCGAGCGAGTGACCAATGATCAAGCTTGGGGCAAAGCCACGCTCAGCAAGGGCTTTGGATGCCTGAACCAGGTCTTCAACATTTGACGTGAAAGTAGTGTTTGCAAATTCACCCTTGGAATGTCCGAGACCGGTAAAATCAAAGCGCAGAACGGCAATGCCCATGGCTGCCAAACGCGAGGAAATCCGGCGCGCAGCGGTAATGTCCTTCCCGCATGTAAAACAATGCGCAAAGATAGCGGTTGCCAAGTGTGGACCGTCAGGCATGTCGAGGCGAGCAGCAAGCGCATCGCCTGCGTGGCCTTCAAATGTAAATCTTTCCATGCCCATACTCATAGCTCCGTGGTGTTAGGATGTGAACGTGTGTTCGCCTTAGTGCGAAGGCAAGGAGTGTGACATCACCGTAACGCACCCGTGACGGTCCGTAACGAAAGACGCCAAAGACATTGTCATATCCGCCCATCGGCGATCACGACTTGCAACACTGTGTGATGTGTTGTGAGTTGCCTCTTTCGCCTTTTGCATCAACACCCTACCAATGAGTCGTGCGCGCTCGAAGCGCAAAACACCGACTACATCCACCGGGCAGGGTGTTTTCGGGTCTGGTGGCCGCCCGGCGCGGGCAATGTGTATGGACGCCCCTCGAAAATCGATGATCGGAAGCCAGTTGCAAGACGTTGTCAGCGCTTGCAAATCTGGTTGGCGCGTCCTGAAGCACCGTGGTCCGAGCCGCATTCAATTCTGGTTCATCGCGCTAATCATCGGGATCGCAGCAGGATGTGCTGCTGTCTTGTTCCGATCCGGTATCACCTTACTTCAACAATCATTTTATGGCGCCGACAATATTCGGATGATCCATTCGTTTGCGGAAACTTTGCCTTGGTACGTGGTTCTACTCATTCCGATCTTTGGGGGCCTCACTGTCGGGCTCATACTCCATAATTTTACGTCTGACGGGAAAGTTCGTTCGGTCGCTGAGGTAATTGAAGGCGCGGCCATGAAAGACGGCCGTGTTGAGGTTAAGGAAGGCTTGGCTTCTGCGGCCGCGTCGATGATCACGCTTGGAACAGGTGGTTCAACCGGTCGAGAAGGTCCGGTCGTGCATCTCGCAGCGGTCATCTCGACCTGGGTCTCAAAACGTCTGCATGCTGATGGAATCACAGGGCGCGATTTGCTTGGATGTGCGGTCGCTGCTGCGGTGAGTGCGTCCTTCAACGCCCCAATCGCCGGAGCACTGTTCGCCCTTGAGGTTGTACTTAGACACTTCGCGGTTCACGCTTTTGCGCCCATTGTGATCGCGTCGGTCGCTGGGACCGTTATCAGCAGGCTCGCATTTGGCGATATCACGGAGTTTTCTCTGGGAGGCGTGGGTGTATTGGCCTTTTACGTGGAGCTCCCGGCATTCCTTATTCTCGGTCTGCTCTCGGGTTTGGTTGCCGTTCTAATGATGCGTAGCATCTTCTGGGCGGACGATTTGGGCACATATTTCCAGCGTTATACGCGACTACCGCGCTATCTTCGGCCAGCGGTTGCGGGCGCATTTCTTGGGGGGATTGCGATATTCTTCCCCCACATCATTGGCGTCGGTTACGAGACCACATCCGCCGCGCTGACGGGCAATCTTCTTTTGCACGACGCGATAGTGTTTTGCGTCCTTAAGGTCGTCGCAGTGGCCATAACGATGGCCGGGCGCATGGGTGGGGGTGTCTTTTCACCGTCCCTTATGGTTGGTGCGCTGCTTGGTCTGGCTTTTGGGCTGATTGCAACGGGACTGGCACCAAACATTTCAGGTTCGGAGACACTTTACGCTCTCGCTGGAATGGGCGCGGTTGCGGCTGCAGTTTTGGGTGCGCCGATATCAACAACTCTGATCGTTTTCGAGTTAACAGGAGACTGGCAAACAGGTTTGGCGGTGATGGTGGCCGTCTCCATGTCGACAGCCCTGGCATCTCGCCTTGTCGATCGGTCTTTCTTCCTGACGCAGTTAGAACGTCGCAATGTTCACCTCGCGGCTGGACCGCAGGCCTACTTGTTGTCGATGTTCCGGGTGGCGAACGTTATGCGCGCCGCCGATGACCCGCGTGCGGCACCCGATGACGCGATTTGGGAAGCAATAGAAGGTGGTTTCACCATCGACCGCAACGCAACCCTCGAACAGGCGATGCCCATATTCGAGGCCACCAACCGGCAGTTCCTGGCGGTTGTGACGCTTGGCGAAGAAGGTGAGGCGCCCCAGATCCACGGGGCTTTGTTCAATGTGGACGCGCTTCGTGCATATAACCGCGCCTTGGCAGCAACAGCCGCCGAGGAACACAGCTAACGGTCAGACTTGTTCGACCGTCACTTTGTCGCTTTCATAAAACGCCAAATGGCCGGCGATGGCTTCTACGCCTTCCTTCGGCGCCTCATAGCTCCAAGCCGCGTCCTTAATCGTCGTGCTCTTCGTGACGATTGAAAAGTAGCTGGCATCGCCTTTGTACGGGCAATGGCTTGTTTTTTCGGAATCATCAAGAAATGCCATCGCAATGTCATCACGCGGAAAATAGATGACCGGGCCGTAAGACCCTTCTTTCAGCTCCAATGCGTTTTCACTTTCGGCAAGGACTGCACCGCCCGCGCGAACTGTCCAAGTGCCATTGGCCTGCTTGATGGTAATGTGGTCCGCCATGATGATGTCCTTTCGGTCCCGACGCCGAATAGCAGCGCGGTATCTATTCTTCTTGCTTAGATAGGGCGTGTCGCCGCAATCAACCAGTCCTGGGCGTCGGCAGAGACGCGGGAGGCTAGTTTGTCACGTACTTGAGCATGGTAATCGTTTAGCCACTCACGCTCGAAAGGTGCCAACGAAGAAGCATCCACGAGGCGCAGGTCAATTGGGCACCATGTCAGTGTGTCAAAGCTCAGTTGATCGCGTAGGTCGCCCAAATCAGGTGCCTTGCGGACAACGATCAGGTTTTCGATACGGATACCAAACGCACCCTCGCGGTAATATCCTGGCTCATTTGAGAGCATCATCCCCGGTTCAAGCGGAACCTCGGAAATACGTGAGAGCCGCTGCGGACCTTCATGGACAGCCATGAAAACGCCAACACCGTGACCGGTGCCGTGATCGTAGTCGCGCCCGACCCGCCAAAGGGGTGCGCGTGCCAATGCGTCCAAATCTCGGCCTGAGACGCCACGTGGGAACCGCGCTACTGAGATCGCGATCATACCCTGCAAGACGCGTGTAAAGCAGTCTTTCTGCTCTTCCGAGGGTTCGCCAACGACGACTGTGCGGGTGATGTCAGTGGTGCCATCGACATATTGCCCACCAGAATCAACGAGATACAGTTCGTTGTTCTGAACGGCCCGGTTCGTGCCTTCGGTCACACGATAGTGGACAATCGCGCCATTTGGGCCGGCGCCGGAAATGGTATCGAACGAAATGTCATGCAACGCGTTAGTCGCGCGCCTAAATCCCTCTAATGCCTTGGCAGCACTAATCTCGGTAACGCCGCCGCCTGGTGCGGTCTTGTCAAACCACGCCAGAAACTCGACCATCGCTGCGCCGTCCCGCAAGTGTGCTTCCTTGGTGGCAGCGATCTCTGCATCTGTTTTGCGTGCCTTCGGCAGGACACAAGGCTCGGCACCTTCGGCGATCTCTACACTTGCTAACTCAGCAAGTGCGCGCCGAACAGCCTCGGGCGCTGTTGAGGGGTCAATCAGGACGCCGCCTTCCAGATCATTCAACGCATCCAGAAGGCCGTGATAGGGCAGAAGCTCGACTGCATCGCCAAGATGCGTGAGCACTTCCTGGTCAGCGGTCGCATTCGTGAAAAACGCGACCGAGGAATCGGCCCTCAGGATGGCAAACCCTTGTGCCAAAGGCGTTCGTGGTATGTCTGCACCTCGAACATTCAGGAGCCAACAAATCGAGTCCGGCAGCGTCAGTACAGCCGCAGAATGTCCAGCCGACATAAGGCCTTCGGCTAGGCGTTTGCGTTTGGAAGCGCTACTTTCCCCGGCGATTTTATCGTCGTGTACCATCAGAGGTTCGCGGGGGCGATCAGGTCGGTCTTCCCAAATAGCGTCGACCATGTTGTCGGTCGCAACGAGGGATATGCCCTTATCGGACAGCGCTTTTGAAAGGGCCCGCACTTCCTTCACCGTGTGCAACCAAGGATCAAACCCCACACTTGCATCGCTCGTCATGTTGTCAATCAGCCAGTCACTCAGGCGCGTTTCTGGCCAATGCACGGGTGTGTATTCATCTGCCACTTGTTGGCGAACCTGCAGGCGATAACGCCCGTCGATAAAGACGCCCGCGATATCTTGAGTAATGGCGGCAAATCCCGCTGACCCTGTGAAACCCGTGAGCCAGGCCAAACGTTCATCACAATGTGCAACATATTCGCCCTGATGTGCATCTGCGCGGGTCACAAGGAACGCATCAACACTGGCTTCCGCCATTTTTTCGCGAAGGGCTTTAAGCCGTGGCGGGCCTTGTTCAGGTGAAGAAGTCGCCGAAAAAGACTGGAACATCAGATGGCTTTCTTCGCGGCCATCATGCGCGCCCGCGAGCGCGGGTTTGCATCAAACAAGGCGGCCAGTTGCTCGGTCATAGCGCCGGCCAATTGCTCGACATCTGTGATCGTCACGGCGCGGCCATAGTACCGCGTCACATCATGGCCGATGCCAATTGCAAGAAGTTCCACCGCTTTGCGCTTTTCGATCATCGTGATCACGTCACGCAAATGCTTCTCAAGGAAGTTTGCAGGGTTGACGGAGAGTGTGGAATCATCCACCGGAGCGCCGTCCGAGATCACCATGAGTATCTTGCGCGCTTCGCGTCGCATTGACAATCGACGGTACGCCCATTCCAGCGCCTCACCGTCAATGTTTTCCTTCAGCAGACCCTCTTTCATCATCAACCCAAGGTTCGACCTTGATCGACGCCAAGGTGCGTCTGCACTTTTGTAAACAATGTGTCTTAGATCGTTCAGGCGACCAGGAAGTTGCGACCGACCGTCCTGCAACCATTTCTCGCGGGACTGTCCGCCTTTCCATGCGCGGGTCGTAAATCCCAAAATCTCGACCTTCACGTTGCAGCGCTCAAGTGTCCGCGCCAATACGTCAGCGCAAATGGCGGCGATCGAAATGGGCCGACCGCGCATCGAGCCCGAGTTGTCCAGCAAGAGTGTTACGACGGTATCGCGGAAATCGGTGTCTTTTTCCTGCTTGTAGGCCAGCGGGATCGTCGGGTTGGCGATGATGCGTGCGAGGCGTGCAGCGTCCAGAATGCCTTCATCGAGGTCGAACTGCCAACTTCTACTTTGCTGCGCCATGAGACGGCGCTGGAGCTTGTTCGCCAGGCGACTAACGGCGCCCTTCAAGGGGTCTAACTGTTGATCTAAGTAGGCCCGGAGCCGCTCCAACTCAGCCGCCTCAGCAAGGTCTTCGGCTTTGATCTCTTCGTCGAACTCAGTTGAAAACACAGTGTAATTTGGATCGGCATCACTGATCGGCGCAAGCGGCGGAGGCTCCATTTCGGAGTCTCCATCGGGCATCTCGGCTTCTTCGCCAAGCTCCATGTCAGACATGTCTTCCATGGTAATTTGTGCTTGGCTCGGGTCCTGTTCGGCATCTTGCGACTGTTCGGCAGAGGCTTCGGACGCATCTTCCTCCGAACCTTGATCGTCTCCTTGAGAGTCTGGGTTTTCCGGCTCTTCCGCAGAGTCCTCCGCCTCTTCATCCGGGCCGGGGTCTTCCATGTCCGGGTCGTCACCAAGTTGATCACCATAGCCGAGATCAGTGATGACTTGTCGCGTGAACTTGGCGAACTGCGATTGATCGCTCAGTACGTCGTCCAGATCGTCGAGCGTGCCGCCGGCCTGTTCTTCGATAAACCCGCGCCAAAGTTCCATAACGTTCTGCGCGCCTTCGGGCAGGGGACGGCCAGTCGCCAAATGTCGGACCAGATAACCAGCCGCTACAGCCAGCGGAGCCTCTGATGCTTCCCGGATCTGCGCGTATCCGCGGCGCTGCGCCTCGTGAGCGATCCGTGCATCAATGTTCCCGGCCGTTCCCGGCATGTCGTGAGCACCTACAGCCTCGCAGCGTGCGGTTTCCATTGCTTCGTAGATGTCGCGCGCCATCTCACCATCGGGGACATACTTCGCATGGACCCTTTCGTCGTGATATCGGCGGCGGAGTGCGTAGCCATCTGCAGTGCCGCGGGCGAGCAGAACTTCCTCACGCGTCATGCGGCGGGTGACCTGTGGAAGTCGGACGCCATCTGCGTTCATTCCTGGCGGGTCGACTGTGAATGACACGCCAAGATCTGGGTCGTCGGCCAACACCTTAGTGGCCTCGGCCAGAGCCTTCTTAAATGGATCGGCAGGGTTGTCGTTCTGGCTCATCCGCGCACCACCTTTGACAGCGCTTCAAGAGGCCAAGTCAAATCAATGGGTGTTGCTCCACCGCGCATATTAGACAGCGACGCTGGCCGCACTCTCGGGCAGTTCTTCGTCAAAACAACGCTGATAGAACTCTGCCACGGTCTGGCGCTCAAGCTCGTCACACTTGTTGAGGAACGATAAACGGAACGCGTATCCGACCGAACGCAGAACCTCAGCGTTTTGTGCCCAGCTGATAACACTCCGCGGGCTCATAACTGTCGACAACTCACCGTTCATAAATGCGGTCCGTGTCAGATCAGCGACGTTCACCATCTGGCTGATGATTTTGCGCCCGCGTTCTGTGTTGTAATGCGGTGCCTTCGACAGAACGATCGCGGCCTCTGCGTCATGGCTGAGGTAGTTCAACGTCGCCACCAGGGTCCAACGGTCCATCTGAGCTTGGTTGATCTGTTGTGTGCCGTGGTAAAGGCCTGTCGTGTCGCCTAAACCGATTGTGTTGGCAGTCGCAAACAGGCGGAAGTATGGGTGCGGGTCGATCACTTCGTTTTGGTCCAGAAGTGTGAGCTTACCGTCAATTTCAAGAACACGCTGGATAACGAACATCACGTCGGCGCGGCCTGCATCGTATTCGTCGAACACAATCGCTGTTGGGTTTCTCAGCGCCCAGGGCAGAATGCCTTCTTGGAACTCGGTGTACTGGATGCCTTTGTCGATCTTGATTTGGTCCTTACCGATCAGGTCAATCCGGCTGATGTGGCTATCGAGGTTGACGCGTACACAAGGCCAGTTCAGGCGTGCTGCGACCTGTTCGATATGGGTCGACTTACCTGTGCCGTGGTAGCCTTGGATCAGAACGCGGCGGTTGTACTGAAAGCCCGCAAGGATCGCCAATGTGGTGTCGGGATCAAACTTGTATGTCGGGTCAACTTCCGGCACTCGTTCATTGGATTCATAAAACCCGCGAACCTTCATGTCGCTATCGATTCCAAAGACTTCCCGGATGTTCACTTCTTCCGTTGGCTTCGCGTCGGTATCGATCCGAGTATAGTCCATAACCAATCCTTAGTTTCACAGCGCATATACGTGATAAGATAGCGTTGACGTGCCTTATTTTTGGAGTTCGTGCAAGGCTTTGGCCGTTTCCATGGGCGATTTGTCTCAAAGTGTGATTATGAAACTTAGTGCTATCTTTCGTGAGGGTTCCGCATGTGAATCAACATGCGATGAGCGCGTGATTGTTCAACGTCAAAGTGGCAAAAAAATGTTGCATCCGGACAGATTTCAGACGGGCTGCACTGTCGCGGTCATGTGCGTCAGTTTGGGTGCTCAGTCAGTCCCGAAAGCCACGATACAAGCAAAGAGCTTGAACCCTGGCTACGCAGCTCATGTCTGGAAGTTGCGACTGTCCTTGATCTGATCCCAAGCCCAGACAACTTCTGAAAGCTGTTCTTCTTGGCTTCGGTCTCCACCGTTCATGTCAGGGTGCAAGACTTTAATAAGCGCCTTATAAGACTTGCGAATTTCCTGTTTGGTCCAATGGTCTTTGGCTTCGAGAATCTCGATCGCGCGGCGTTCGGTCGGCGGCAGCTTGCGTGTACCGTTGATGCTCTTGCCCGGATTGCGGGTCGCGTTTTCCCCTAAAATTTGGTGCGGATCATCGACACCCAGACGCGCCCAGGCGCGTTGCTCTTCGCCGGGTTTGCCAAATGGCTTGGTCTCGCGTCCCCAAACGCGATCCTTGTCGACTTGCGCAGACATCTCTTCTTCAGTCGATCCGTTAAAGAAGTTCCACTTCAAATTGTACTCGCGCACATGGTCTTTGCAGAACCAGTAAAACTCATCGAGATCATCTGGCGATTTCGGAGCGCGATACTGTCCAACTTCCTGACAGCCCGCATGTTCGCAGACCCGGGTCGACGTCTCAAACGCACCTGACATACCGCGGCGCGTCCTCGAGCGTTTCTTCTTGTCCGAAGAAACGCTGATGTCAAAACCGAAGGGATCTTCTTTCATGGGGTGGGCACCTTTCCGACTCGGACGCATGAGTTTACTGTCTTGAGGCGAAGATTGAAGGGGCAGGACGCAAAAAAATGTCGATTGCAGAAGAAATGAGGTCGCGTTTGCAAGGCGCGTTTGAGCCAAGTCATCTTGAAATCATCGACGATAGCGAAAGCCATCGGGGGCACGCTGGGTTCCGCGAAGGGGGCGAAACTCATTTCAAAGTCGCGATTAAGTCCACTGCGTTCAATGAGTTAAGTCGGATTGCGCAGCACCGTGCAGTCCATTCAGCTCTCGGAAAAGAGCTCGTCGGACGTATTCACGCGCTGGAACTAAAGATAGAGGTCTAGGTTCTGCGGCCTTAATCCGCCGGACGGCTGATGGGTGGGTCACGACGCTCAGCGACCTCAGGCTCGGGCGACTGCGCAGCAAGCGTCAGCGTTGGCAGAGCGGCTTCGGACGAGCTTTGCTGCTGCGCCTGATTGATGCGGCGGAACACAAGCATGGGTTGGTCGGTGATCTGTGTGCCCGTCAATCCCTTGCGGGACTCGCATGGCAAAGTCTCAACGCGAACAAACTCCCACCCGTCTGCCGCGTATTCATTCAAGACGTTGGTCATCGAAAGGGCAAACCGGTCTTCGACCGCCTTGACGCCTTTTGCTTTGGTGCCACGCGATGGTGCCGGGACCGCTTTGTATTCAAACCTCACCACGGGGTTGCTCCTCCAACTTGCCGCGCCCTTAACCTAACGTGTTTCGCTCAAAGACCAAGCTTTGCCGCAACGAGCTCGTCCACCGCCTTCGGGTTCGCTTTACCACCTGTTGCCTTCATCACCTGACCAACAAACCAACCAGCAAGCTTTGGATTGACCTTGGCTTTCTCGACCTGCGCGGGGTTTTCCGCGATAATCCGGTCGACTTCAGTTTCGATGGCTCCGGTGTCAGTGACCTGCTTCATACCGCGGTCTTCGACTATCGCCGCCGGGTCGCCGCCTTCGGTCCAAACAATTTCGAACAGCTCTTTTGCGATCTTGCCCGAGATGTCGCCCTTCGTGATCAGTTCGACGATCCCGCCAAGCTGGTCTGCCGATACCGGGCTATCGCCAATTTCCAGGTCTTCCTTCTTCAACCGGCCAAAGAGCTCGTTTATCACCCAGTTGGCGGCCAACTTGCCGTCTCGACCTTTGGCAACGGCCTCAAAGTAGATCGCATTCTCAACCTCAGCTGTCAGAACTGAAGCGTCGTACTCGGTCATCCCATAGTCTGCCACAAAGCGCATACGCTTGGCATCTGGCAGTTCGGGAAGCGAGGCAGCGATGTCGTCAACCCACGCCTGTTCAATCTCCAGCGGAAGCAAGTCGGGGCAGGGGAAGTAGCGGTAATCATGTGCTTCTTCCTTGGACCGCATAGAGCGCGTCTCACCTTTGTCCGGATCATAGAGGCGCGTTTCCTGCACAACTTCTTTGCCGTCTTCAAGCAGCGCAATCTGACGGCGCGCCTCGACCTCGATCGCTTGCTGGATAAAGCGCATCGAGTTCATGTTTTTGATTTCGCACCGTGTCCCGAGGTGTGAGAAATCTTGTGTTTCCTGATACCTTTCATAGTCGCCCGGGCGGCAAACCGAGACGTTTACGTCCGCGCGCATGTTCCCGTTCTGCATGTTGCCGTCGCACGTACCGAGGTACCGCAGGATCTGGCGGAGCTTGCCAACGTATGCCGCAGCCTCCTCAGGTCCGCGAATATCGGGGCGGGATACGATTTCCATCAGGGCAACGCCTGTTCGGTTCAAATCCACAAAAGACATATGCGGGTCCATGTCGTGGATCGACTTCCCGGCATCCTGTTCAAGGTGGATGCGCTCCACACGCACCATGCGGGCAACGCCGGGACCCATATCGACCAAGATTTCGCCTTCGCCGACAATCGGGTGATAGAGCTGGCTGATCTGATAGCCCTGCGGCAGGTCCGGGTAGAAGTAGTTTTTGCGGTCAAAAGCTGACCGCAAGTTGATCTCTGCCTTCAAGCCCAAACCGGTGCGAACTGCCTGCGCAACGCAAAACTCGTTGATCACCGGCAGCATGCCCGGCATGGCCGCATCAACAAAAGCAACGTTTGAATTCGGCTCCGCCCCAAATGTTGTCGAAGCGCCGGAAAATAGTTTTGCTTTGGACGCCACCTGAGCATGCACCTCAAGGCCGATCACAAGTTCCCAATCGCCTGTTGCTCCGGCAATGACTTTAGGTTTCGGAGTTTCGTAGGTCAGATCAAGCATGGCAAATACCGGTGGTTTCGAACGCGCCGGTTTTAGGGGAGCGGGGCGCGGGCGGCAAGGGGGCAGAGAATGTGTTACATCGCCTCGACAAAGATGGCTGAAGCTTGCCGATGCACTGGGTAAGGTCTTGGCAGATCATGTATTTTGGTGTCGAATTGTGCCTGGGGGTGTTTGGGAGTGAAGAAATACATGGCCCGATTAGGAGCTTTCGGCCTTGGCGTTATAGTGCTCGTGGCATTTTCCTGTTCCCGCGCGCCCGATCCAGCGCCGCCACCTGCCGCGCCCGCGGTTGTCAAAGTTCGTTGGGATAGTGAGGGTGGCAGCAGTCGGTGGACCCGCGCAGCGCTTGCCGCTCTTGATACGCATGGTGCGCCTTTGATCAGCTTGGTTCCGGGCGACATTGCGCAGTATTGCCCGTCGTATCCATCGGCGACGGAGCAAGAACGCAAAGCATTCTGGACGAACCTCATCGCGTCTTTGAGCTTCCACGAAAGCACATGGCGTCCGGCTGTGTCCGGCGGCGAGGGGCGGTGGCACGGACTTCTTCAGATCTCGCCAGCCACTGCGCGTGGGTATGGTTGCGTTGCGGGAGACGCCGAAGCACTCAAAAGCGGTGCAGCAAATGTGTCATGTGCCATTCGGATTATGGCCGAAACTGTACCGCGCGACGGCGTTATATCACAAAACATGCGAGGCGTAGCAGCGGACTGGGGGCCATTCCATCAGGAACGAAAGCGTAGTGATATCCAGGCTTACACCAAGAGTCTCCCATATTGCCGATAAGCCTCAAAAGCCTTTTATTACTGGTTCTTATCAGCGCCTCTTCAAGTGCGTTGGCATCGGACGAAGCGCTTGAACCGGAGATGTCTTACGCGCCTGTGGCGCTCTCAGCGAAACCCGCTCAGCGAGACAGCACTCTTCCGCGTGCCCGCTGGGAGCACCGTTTGAATGGCGAGCTTTGGACCCGCGTGGCCTTGGCCGCAGTCAAAACGCATGGCGCTCCTTTG
This sequence comes from uncultured Boseongicola sp., assembly GCA_964414085.1. Taxonomy (GTDB): domain Bacteria; phylum Pseudomonadota; class Alphaproteobacteria; order Rhodobacterales; family Rhodobacteraceae; genus Boseongicola. Next base: position 16,707 of record CAYPVG010000177.1, read on the forward strand.
CTGGATGTCGTGCCAAAAGACATAGCCGAGTGGTGCCCCGCTTATCCGGATCAAGGTCGCAACGAACGCGCGGCATTCTGGGCCAGCCTGTTGTCCACGCTTTCCCGATATGAAAGCACATGGAACCCACGCGCCGTGGGCGGCGGGAACCTCTGGTTTGGGCTCCTGCAGATTTACCCACCGACGGCCGAATTCCGAGACTGCAGGGTTCAAACCGGCGAGGGACTAAAGCATGCTAGCGCAAATCTAAACTGTGCCGTGCGCATCATGGCCATCACTGTCCCGAGGGATCAGGCTATATCCACAAAAGACGCAAGATGGCGTGGAGTTGCGGCAGATTGGGGCCCGATCAGAACGGCGTGGATGCGCAATGACATGCAACGCTATACGCGTCGCCAAACTTACTGCAGGCTATTGTCAGAGGTGCGCCCGCAGCAACGCCCAGGCGATCAGGCAGCTTTGGCGGAATAAACCGGGTAGTCAGGGTTTTCAGTGATCTTTGGCGCGCCACTGCGCTCGAACGTTTCCGCCAGAAGTGCCCGAATTTCTTTTAGCGGGATATGCCATAGACGCGGATAGATCACACCCAAATGCCTGCGAACCAAGGTGTCGAATGCCGTTTGAAGCGCCTGTCGGCGCGCCTCATCACCGTGGTTAGCTTCCTGAGCTAACGTCGCTGCGGCCCAGTTTACATCAGCTTGCGTCCCAGACAGTCTCGCCAGATCCAGAAGACCCGCGGCCAGACGATCAACATCGACGTGGTCACGCAATTCCGGACAATCTGCCATTGCTGGCATAACGCAAAGCGCGTATCCGCCAGCGCCCAAAGTCTCGCGTGTCCGCTCTTCAGCTTTATTGGCCTCATCTTGAAGAGCATTGAGCCTGATCGGTCCGTCCCCCAAAAGTTGAGGCATATGAACAGCGTAGATGGTCGGGTTCGAAGGATCGAGGTCAATCCAGTCTTCAAACATCTTGGGCAGGCGTACCTGGCCGTCAGGCGTTCCCAAAGCCAACTCATAGTTTGCACCGGCAAGCAGAGGCGACATCGTTGACGCAGCATCGTACTTCGACAGGATCGATCGGGCTTTCAGGAAATGCCGCGCTTGATGTCGATAAGCGCGCTCTTTCTCGGCATCTGGCCAAAATTCCGCTCGGCAGTTGTCCCCAACGAGCATGTGGGCGCAGGCAGCGATCACGGCATGGACATGATCGTCTGCCGCTTCATGGTGTCGCGCCACGTAGTCTGCGACCATCTCTTCCGCTTCGGCCAGATCATCAAGAGAAGTGCGTCCTGCTTCGTCCAAACAGGATTGCAAGGAAAGCAAACAGGTTTCGACGGCGATGTCGTGGTGACGTGCGCCGCCAGGGGTCGCATCAAGACGTCGTTCCCACGTTTTGATTTCCAATGACAGTTGAGCCCATTCGCAGCGCGCAAATAGGTCAGAAACGCGGTTGGCCACGGCCGAGTGCGACACCAAATCTGGATCATTTCGCACGACGGGGATCAGCAACTCTCGCGCAATGTCCGAATTGCCAATTGCATTCGTGCGCTGTTGCCGCGCGTTGTGTCCGAGTGTCCGCAGGCTCCCGGCCGTGATGGCGCCTAGCAGCGTAAGTGAAAACGCAATACCCACCGGGCCTGACAGCGTTGCTGTCAGGCCGGCCAGGTAGGGGGTGGTTTCAAGCGGCATCAACATCTCTTCGTCGCCACGACATAACGAGAAAATCGTGCGAATCTGGCAACTTTAAGGCGATTGTTCAGAAATCCGGGATTTTAGCGCGCCCAACTCGGGATTCGTGTGCTTCGAACAAGCGAAACCTGGGGTGCATGTGCTCCGCCAAGTGCAAGTGTCGTCTTTTTCAGCAACGCAATCGCCTCGCTTGACTGCTCTGGAAGCGCCGATGCCGAAACAGGTTCTCCGATCGAAACCCGGTAAGGCTGCCGCTTTTTATTCAGGGTCTCATTAAAGAGCGTGATGTCCCTGAGCGTTGGGTGGATTGCATCAAAGAGGTAGAATAACAGCGAATTCCGCGCCTGAATGTGGATCGGAACCACTGGAAGGTCGTACTTTCGCGCTATCATTGCTGCAGAACTCATCCAATCTCTCTCCGTTAACCCTAGACCTTCGCGCTTCGCCAAACGCCCAGAAGGAAAAATGAGCCCGATACGCGCATCCTCAATCGCCTGTTTCGTGTAGGCCATTGTTTCGCGCGTCTTGCCGTGGCTGCGCTTTTCGGTGCGCCATTCCACAGGTGCGATTAGGCTTTCAAACTGCGGCAGTATCCGAAGAATATCGGAGTTCGCGTAGATAAATATGTCAGGTCGCATTGTTGAGATCACATGATGCAGGATGATCCCATCAGCGATGCCTGTGGGATGGTTAGCAACGATTAGCGCGGGACCTTGCCGCGGAATACGCTCCAATCCGGTGACTTTTAGGTCCCTAACAATAAGACCCGCGACATGGTGCATGATCCGCTCTGTCGACCATGTTTTATAGAGATTTCCCAGCTCGACGGTCTCGCGATACCGCAATAGAGCGTTCAGGCTAACACGCGCGAGCCGTCCAAAGCGCGACGGACGAAACAACCAAGGCGCGCGCTCTTCAATTAAGGGATCAATGCGGTCTTCCATTGCGGCAACGAACTCGACGTTTGTAACGGGAGCGTGACCGTTAGATAATTGTTTTAGGACAGGCTTTGAGAGGGCGGGAAGCTATGCGCCAAACCTTGCCGATTTTTGGTGAATGCACCGGCCTAAATCAGCCGCTTCACAAGAACGCCACGAGATTCGAGGGCTTGATCCAGCTGCCGACCTGTGGGCAGGCAAGGGCCGGGAATATGCAGTTTTCCGCCTGTTTTGCGAATGACGCTAACCCGTTGCGAAAGATCTAGCGCTGTGCGCGCTTTGACATAATCGATGTCTTCGAAATCCACTGTGTCTCCGCGCTTTCCGACTTGCCACGAAATGGTATGATCGCTGACTTCAAGATGCGCCTCAGTATTTGCCAGAATCGACCAGATGGCAGGCGAAATCAAAACGGCGAACCCTGCAACGACAATAGGATGCGCGTTCAGCCAAAATATTAGGATGATTAGGAAACCAATCGCGATCGCAAGCGTGACATAACTGCTGGCATTCCTTGATGTCCGCCTATGTAGGTAAGTGTCTGGCAATGCCGTTTCTCAATCGATCAGTCATTTCAAGCAAACTCATGGCGAAATACACCAAATCCAATCTCCCCACAAAGGTTTGCGCGACCTGTGGTAGACCGTTTTCCTGGCGCAAAAAGTGGGAGCGTGTTTGGGAAGACGTGCGGTATTGTTCTAAACGTTGTCAAAGAGAGAGAAATAAATCCTGAAACGCATTGGATACCCTCGTATACAGCGCTATCTGCGGGGAGAATGAGGCGGCGACGCACGAGACCGCTGACGGGGACATGAGGGAGGATAAGGCATGACAAACCGAGTGGAACGAGCTGGTTTGGCTGTAGACGAACAGTTGGCGGCATTTATCGAGACGGAAGCACTGCCAGGCACAGACGTGAACGCAGAGGACTTCTGGTCTGGGTTAAGCACACTCGCTCATGACTTTGGCCCGGAAAACAAGGCGCTGTTGGAAGAACGTGAAGTCATACAAGGAAAGATCGACGAGTGGCACCTGCGTCACCGCAATCAACCGCACGATCACGTCGCTTATAAAGCGTTCTTGAGCGAAATTGGCTACCTCGTCGAAGAAGGTGACGATTTCGAGATTGAGACCGCCAACACAGATCCAGAAATCGCCAGCGTTGCGGGGCCTCAATTGGTCGTTCCGATCACCAATGCGCGTTACGCTTTGAATGCGGCGAATGCGCGATGGGGTAGCCTGTACGACGCGCTCTATGGAACTGACGCGACGGACGGCGCCGCACCGTCCGGTCCCTACGACAAAGGCCGCGGCGCGCGCGTTGTCGCCAAAGCGCGAGTGTTTCTCGATGAATCCTTTCCGTTGGACGGCGTGAGCCACGCGGATGCGCGCAGATACTCGGTTCACAAAGGTGAGCTTCGGGTCGACGATTGCCCATTGCAGGATCCGTCCAAATTCATCGGGTACCGGGGTCACCCAAAAGCGCCGGACGCTGTTTTGCTACGTAACAACGGCCTCCATGTGGAATTGGTCTTTGACAGAACGCACGTCATTGGAAGCAGGGATCAGGCCGGCCTGGCTGATGTGCGCCTGGAAGCCGCCGTATCAGCCATCCTCGATTGTGAGGACTCGGTGGCTTGCGTCGATGCGGAAGACAAAGTGCACGCCTATAGAAATTGGCTGGGTCTCATGAAGGGTGATCTTGAGGACACCTTTGAGAAGGGCGGGCAGACGATCACCCGTGTGCTGAACCCCGACCCTGACTTCACATCACCCAGCGGAGAGCCCATCTCGGTTAAAGGTCGTGCACTCATGCTAGTGCGCAACGTTGGTCATCTTATGACGAACCCTGCGATCCTGGATCAAAACGGGGATGAGATCTTCGAAGGTCTGATGGATGCCATGGTTACGACCTTGATCGCCAAGCACGATCTTGCACGCGAAGGCGGGAATTCGGTAACGGGGTCCGTTTACGTCGTGAAACCCAAAATGCATGGTCCTGCGGAAGTCGGGTTCACCAACGATATCTTTAGCCATGTCGAGAAGGTGCTCGGCTTGCCACAAGATACAGTCAAGCTTGGCATCATGGATGAAGAACGGCGCACGTCGGTCAATTTGAAGGAGTGCATCCGAGCTGCGAAATCACGTGTTGCGTTTATCAACACCGGCTTCCTAGATCGGACAGGTGACGAGCTGCACACATCCATGGAAGCCGGACCGTTCTCTCGCAAAGACTGGATTAAGCGCAAATCGTGGATCTCTGCCTACGAAAACCGCAATGTTGATATCGGACTCGCATGCGGCCTTTCTGGCAAGGCGCAAATCGGCAAGGGCATGTGGGC
>CAYPVG010000178.1:0-2514 GCA_964414085.1 uncultured Boseongicola sp.
CTTCATCAAGCACGATGCGGTCGGTTCCGTCTGGCCAAGGCAATAGAGAACGCGTCATGACACGCCCTCTTTCATTCTAGCCAGGAACTTGGTGGCACACATTGCGGGCAATGTCTGAGATCCCAGAGGCCCAAACGGCTCGCGCCGAAGGCGCGAAACCCCAGGTTTAGTTAACAAGCGTTGCCGCCGCTGCTTGGGCAAACCCTTCAACCCCGAAGAGGTTGACCACACCCAGAACCATGATCGCCGCACTTGCGATCAGGAACCCGGACAGGACCGGCGATGCGCTCACATCCAACTCGCTGTCTTCGCCGCCGAAGTACATCAGGTACACAATGCGCAAGTAATAGAAAGCGCCGATGACCGATGCGAGAACCCCCGCAACCGCAAGCCACGCAAGCCCAGCATCCACGGCAGCCAGCAGCACGTAGTACTTGCCGAAGAACCCAACCAGTGGCGGAACACCAGCAAGGCTGAACAAGAGGATCAGCATCGCGAGTGCTTTCAACGGATCACGGCGCGAGTATTGCGAAAGCGACGCAATATCCACGACAGGTGCGCCGTCCTTCTCCATCGACATGATGAAGGCGAAGGTACCAATGTTCATGGTTATGTAGATCGCCATGTAAACAAGCATTGCCTGCACACCGAACTCGGTTCCGGACGCCAATCCCATCAAGGCAAAACCCATATGCGCGATGGACGAATACGCCATCAGTCGCTTGATGTTCGTCTGACCAATCGCGGCAACTGCGCCTAGGAACATCGAAGCAACCGACAAGAACGCGATGATTTGCTGCCAGTCTCCGACGATACCGCCAAATGCGTCGTGTACAACACGGGCAAACAGACCCATGGCCGCCATCTTTGGCGCAGTCGCAAAGAACGCAGTGATCGGCGTCGGTGCGCCTTCATAGACGTCGGGTGTCCACATGTGGAACGGAGCCGCGGACACTTTGAACGCAAGGCCGGCGGAGATGAACGCAAGACCAAAGAGAAGGCCCAACGGCAGGTCGCCCTGGGTCGCTTCAATGATACCTGCGAATTCGGTCGTGCCGGCAAAGCCGTAGGTTAGCGACGAACCATAAAGGAGCAGACCCGAGGACAATGCCCCAAGGACAAAATACTTCAGACCAGCTTCCGTCGACTTCACGCTGTCCCGACGCAGCGATGCAACAACGTAAAGCGACAGCGATTGCAGCTCGAGGCCCATGTAAAGCGCAATAAGGTCGCCTGCAGAAACCATCATCATCATGCCGACGGCCGCCAAAGCGATCAGCAGCGGGTATTCAAACCGCAACAGGCCACGGCGCTGCATGTAGCCTTCGCTCATCAAAAGAACCGCAGCTGCAGACAGCAATACTGTCACCTTTGCGAAACGGGCGAATGAGTCGTCGATGAACATGCCGCCGAAGGCGACATCGCGCCCACCGCCCTGAACCGCTATCCATGCGGCCAGTGCAGCCATCAACGCCGCAGTTGCCCAAAGAAGAAGGGGCGCGGTTTTGTCTTTGCCGCCATAGGCTCCAAGCATCAGCCCGGCCATCGCAAAGAGCGACAGCACGATCTCGGGCAGGATCACAGAAAGATCACCGGGTTGCATCAGTGGCCTCCTTCATTCGCAGCGACCATAGAATGTGCTGCGTATTCAGCCACGGCTGTCTCGTAGCCACCCAGAAGGTTGCTGACAGAGGGACTGATCACATCAGTTACAAGGCTCGGGTAGACGCCGAGCAAAAGGGTCATCACAACGAGAGGCGCAAAGATCCAACGCTCACGAGTCGTCATATCGGTGATTGATTTCAGGCTTTCCTTGATCAGGTCGCCCATGACAACACGGCGGTAGAGCCAGAGCGCATAAGCCGCCGAGAAGATCACGCCCGTCGTAGCGACAGCTGCGACCCAGGTGTTCGCCTGGAACATGCCCATGAGCGTCAAGAATTCGCCGACGAAGCCCGAGGTGCCTGGAAGGCCCACGTTAGCCATGGTGAAAAGCATGAACACCAGCGCATAAGCAGGCATCCGGTTCACAAGACCGCCGTATGCATCGATCTCACGGGTATGCATCCGGTCGTAGATTACACCGACGCATAAGAAGAGAGCGCCAGAGATAAAGCCGTGGCTGATCATCTGGAAGATCGCGCCGTCCACGCCTTGCTGGTTTGCGGCGAAGATGCCTGCCGTCACAAAGCCCATGTGCGCGACGGAGGAATAAGCGATCAGCTTCTTCATATCTTCTTGCATCAGCGCGACAAGCGACGTGTACACGATCGCAATTGCCGACAGCCAAAGTACGAAGTCTGCCAGAAGTTCGGAGGCAATCGGGAACATCGGAAGCGAGAAGCGCAGGAAGCCATAACCGCCCATCTTCAACAGAATCGCGGCCAGCACGACCGAGCCCGCCGTCGGTGCCTGCACGTGGGCGTCCGGCAGCCAAGTGTGCACCGGCCACATTGGCATTTTCACCGCGAAAGACGCGAAGAACGCCAACCAGAGCAATGTTTGCAAGCCGCC
>CAYPVG010000179.1:0-9928 GCA_964414085.1 uncultured Boseongicola sp.
TGAGGTCTGGGGCCTTACCGATAACGGCGGCATTGAAGCACTCGCCGTCGATAGGAAAGATCGCCTGATCGCCATCCCGGAAACCGTGCCTAAGGCGGCCACCGGATTTCCGATATGGAGAAATGAAGCATCTGGCTGGACCACTCTTGGCCACGTTTCATACAGCCAAGGTTTTCGCCCCGTCGGGGCTGATGTCGCTCCAGATGGGCGGCTTTTCATCCTTGAACGCGCTTTTCACGCGGTTGGATTCCAAAGTCGTATTCGAGCTTTCGATCTGAGCGAAATCGATCCAGAAGGCACGCTCATTTGGACGACACCCTTAAGTGCTTTCGACAACCTCGAAGGTCTCTCTGTTTGGCAAGACAGCACAGGAGCACTTCGCCTAACCATGATTTCAGACGACAACTTCTTCCCCTTGCAGCAAACTCAGATCGTAGAGTTTCGCTTGACGGACTGAGCGGCGCCAGCTAATTCCGCGCGTCCCCTGTCAAAAGGGGCCAAGTGTCCGACTACCTTGTCAAAACGGAATGAAATAATGACCCGCATTCTCCCCGGCATTCTTGCCATGGCCGCCATCGTCGTGGCCTCGAACATCCTTGTACAGTTCCTCTTCGGCCAATGGCTGACTTGGGGCGCGTTCACGTATCCGCTCGCGTTCCTTGTCACCGACATCATGAACCGCGTGTACGGCGCGTCCGACGCGCGCAAAGTCGTGTTCGCTGGCTTCATTGCAGGCGTCATCTGTTCGATGATCGGCACGCAAATCATCGGAGAATTCGGTCCACTCGTCACGTGGCGGATCGCGCTCGGGTCCGGACTTGCGTTCCTGACGGCACAGTTGCTCGACGTTGCGATCTTCGACCGCTTGCGCGACGGCGCGTGGTGGCGTGCGCCACTGGTGTCGACCATCCTTGGCTCCGCCGTCGATACAACACTGTTCTTCACCATCGCTTTCGCTGGGTCGTTGACATTCATTGAACCCGGTAACGACGTCAGTTGGGCGGGTGAGCTGCTTCCTATGCTTGGCTTTGGACCTGTCGTCCCGCTTTGGGTATCGCTTGCAGTGGCCGATTGGGGTGTAAAACTGTCCCTCGCATTAATCGCACTGGTGCCGTTTCGCCTAATTGTGAGGCGGCTCACCACAGAAGTTGCGTAAAAACCGTTGACAGACACAATATCTGTGCCAACCTTCTGAGTATCGGTAACAAACGAAAGGAGGTGGTCCAGTGTCTAGAGCGATGTTGGAGAGAGGTGTCGGAACAGTCGGGAGGACCGTCGCCTGAGGGCAAACCCAAAGGCAAAACACTCACGATTGGGCCTTCGGCCTTAGCCGAACCCTAACTGGCCCATCTCCAAGACTCTCGGAAGGGTCGCCTATCGGCGGCCCTTCTTTTATATCGGCCCCATGCAGATCACGCCCGACATAACGATTGCTGATTGGGAAATCACCGAAACCTTCGTGCGCGCATCAGGTCCCGGCGGTCAGAACGTCAACAAGGTGGCAACAGCTGTCGAGTTACGCTTCGAAGCCGAGCGCTCGCCAAATCTGCCGGGCCCGGTAAAGAGACGATTGCAGAGACTGGCCGGCCGCCGTTGGACGAAGGACGGAGCGGTTGTCATTCAGGTTAGCGAAGAACGCAGCCAGGCACGCAATCGCGAGATCGCCCGTACAAGGCTTGCCGAACTAATCCGTCGCGCAACTGAGAAACCAAAGAAACGCATCAGGACACGCGTGCCTTTGGCGCAGAAGCGCAAACGCGTTGAGGCCAAAAAGATGCGCGGCGAGATAAAGAAGCTGCGCGGGTCAATCGATGACGGATAGGAATCGCTAAGCCAAATAGGACCGCAAAGCCTCTGGCGGATCACGGAACAGCGCCTCGGTATCCTGCGGCGCGGCGACGACACCACCAACTACGAGAATGGTCTTTTCGGCGATCTTGGCATCCTCAGGATCATGCGTGACCATCAGGATCGTTGCATGTGGCAAAACTTCCTTCACCAACAACAACATCTCTTTTCTCTGTGCGGGACCTAGCGCGGCAAAGGGCTCGTCCATAAGCACTATCGGGCGCTCGGTTAGTAATACCCGCGCCAAGGCAACACGGCTTTGTTGCCCACCGGACAATTCAGAAGGCATCCGGTTTTCAAACCCCTGAAGACCGACGCGTGCCAATACCTCTGACGTACGCTGTCGAACACCTGTCGAAGGCTTGCCCGATTGGGAAATGGCCAACGCCACGTTTGTCAAAACGTTGAGATGCGGGAACAGGTTATTGTCTTGAAACAGCGTCGCGACTGGTCGTTTGCCCGGCAAGTCATCCGTTATGGCTTTGCCGTTCCAAAGAATATTTCCCTGATCCGGCATCAGAAATCCTGCAATCACTGCAAGAAGTGTAGACTTACCCCCACCTGAAGGACCAATGACCGCTATCACGCCAGGCCCATGGATTTTGATATCTGCGCTCAGCACGAAATCGGAGCGAGACAACAGCACGTTATTAATCTGTAGCGCCACGTCGCCCTCCCCAGTCGCATGCCCAGAACAAAAGGAAGCTGATAACCAGCAATACCAACGAGGCGCCTGCCGCATCGTCCATACGATAGGCTCCCATTAAGCGATAGATCTGCAACGGCAACGTCGCCGTTTCAGGATCGGCGAACAAGGTCACAACGCCCAGGTCGCCCATGGAAAGCGCGGCGGCCAATCCGGCCGAAAACCCCAAAGGGCGGCGAATACGCGGCAATATGACAAGCCGCATTCGGGCCCAACCGGTCAGCGAAAGACTGTCGGCCAATCTGCCATACGTCGCCTCGGCATCTCGGACCGCGGGGATCAAAACCCGCAGCGCAAATGGCATCGTCACCATCGCGTTCACAAGTGCAGTGACGGGCAATGCCACATCCGATGGATCGACAAAGGGAAACAGGATGACGAACAGGCCTGTCCCGACAACCAAGGGCGATGCGGCTATAGCCAGTAGACCAGCGGCTTCTGCGTATCGCGCCTTTTGGCCAAGGCGTGCTGCTGCCAATGCGACAGCGACGGAGCCAAGAACAACAAAGCCGGTGGACAGTGCCGCCACTTGAAGCGATCGAATGACTGAGACCCACACAGCATCAGGCAAGTCGGCAATGTAAGGAATACCTCGTAGTACCACTGCGGACATCGGAGCTAGTAGGAATAAAGCACCAAGAACGATCGCAGTGGTGTCGAGCGCTTGAGCAGTGGTAGAGCGGCTATCCCAACGCTCTGAAACACGGTCAAGGCCAGCTCCAAACCCCGTCGTCGCCGCCCACTTCAATGCAATCACGGCCGCGACTCCGGTGATCACCAGTTGCACGGTCGACAAGAACGCCGCGCGAGTCAGATCGAACTCGAACCGGATCGCTTGATAGATCGCAAGCTCTACGGTCGTCGCGCGCGGACCACCGCCCAACGTCAGTGCCACCGCGAAACTCGTCGTACAGATGACAAATATGATCAAGAACGCGGGCGGCAGGGCGCGCGCAAGCATTGGGATTTCCAAATGACGAAAGATCGCGAAAGGCCTCAAATCAAGTGAAGCTGCAAGGCGAAACCGTTCAGCAGGGATGGACTGCCAACCTTGCAGCAGCAGCCGAGTAGCCAGGGGCAAATTCAGAAAAACGTGGGCAAGAACAACTCCATGGAGCCCGAAAATGCTCACCGTAGGAAATCCGATGAACGCCAACATCTCGTTGACCAGCCCGCCTCGTCCGAAGATCGCCAGAAGGCCGAAGACTGCGACGATCACCGGTAGGAGAAACGGCGCTCCGAGGAGAGTGATGAGCAGACTTCGCCCCGCAAAACGGCGGCGTGCCAACGCCCGCGCCATAGGGATCGCCAAGAGAATGCTAATCAAAGCAGAAAGGAACGCCTGCCAAATCGTGAAGCGTAGTGCAGCGGTGTCTGCCGCACCGAAACTCCATCGACCCTCAGCGGCCAGAACGACTGCCACGGACGTGGTCGCAATTATTGTAGGGATCGCGACGGCGACCGCGATCCCTGTCCAACCAGCGAGTCTTAACGGCTGAGCGCGGTCAGCCATTCGTTCAGCGCTTGTTCGCGCATATTGGCGGCGTCTTCCGAACTTAGAAGAAGTGCCTTGGCTGGGTTCACCAGCGTTTCGAAGCCCTCAGGCAATCCAGTTTCAGGTGTCACAGTGGGGTACATCCAGTTCGTTGTGGGGATGACCGATTGGAAACCGTCTGAGAGCATGAAATACAAGAAAGCTTCTGCCAGCTCTGGCTGATCGGTGGCTGCAAGTTTCGCGGCAACCTCGACCTGCATGTAGTGACCTTCGCTAAACGCAGCCGCCGTCTTGGTATCGTCTTCCTCCGCGATCAAGTGGTAGGCCGGAGATGTGGTGTAGCTTAGTACCATATCGGCCTCGCCCTCAAGGAATAGGCCATAAGCTTCAGACCCACCTGGTGTGACCGTGACAACGCTGTCGGCTAGGTCTGACCAAATCGCTGGGGCGTCATCACCATAGGCGGCTTTCACCCACATCAGCAGACCAAGCCCCGGGGTAGACGAGCGCGGGTCCTGTATGACGATTCTCGCATCACTCGCGGCCAGCGACTGGAAGTCCGTAGGCACGTCGGTCTGATTGGTGTTGTGGACGAACGCAAAATAGCCCCAGTCGTATGGAAGGAATGTCTCATCATTCCATGCAACAGGTAGATCGAGGTCCGGCGACGCAACCCCGTGGGGTGCAAACAGGCCCGTCTCCATCGCTGCCGCCGTCAGGTTGGTGTCCAGACCCAGCACAACGTCGGCGTCGCTGCGGCTGCCTTCAAGGCGAACGCGCCCCAAAAGGGCTGCGCCGTCACCGGCAGCGACGAACTGCAGATCACAGGCGCAATCGGCTTCAAAAGCTTCTTCTATCGCTGGGCCAGGGCCCCAATCGGAGACGAAACTGTCATAAGTGTAAACGGTCAGAACAGGCTGGTTACCATCGGCATATGCCGGGGTAACTGCCAAAAGCCCTGCCGCAAGGATCGGATAACGCATCTCAATTTCCTTTCAACTGGGCGAAGGAAATTGGTGAGGTGAACTCGACCTTCCCTCCGCCGGTGTTAACCGGTTCAGGTTCAACGGGTCCGCTTTTGGATAGCATCTCAGCCCATGAGGGCCCCCCGAGGTACGCTTGGAGGTAGGGCGAAAGGTGGTGAGTTGCAAGGTGTTTTGGGGCGCTGCCCCCGGCCTTGCATCTCGCGAAGCCTCCTCCGAGGTATTTCGAAAGGGTGAGAGAGCAGCTTGGCTCCGGCCTTGCGGACTGCCAGAGTGGGCGCATGTCACGGATCGAGATCAAACAGGCTACGCGGGAAGATGCCGCAGACATTCAAGATGTTCTTATCGCGGCCTACGCACGTTGGCAGGAACGCCTCGATGACCTTCCGGATGTGACGGGGGGCGTGAGTGAGGACATTGAAGCTGACAGAACATGGGTCGCGTTGGACGCTGGGCGGGTTGTCGGCTGCTTGATGGGCGGCATGCATGACGGACACTGGCACCTTGCAAACGTTGCCGTTCATCCTGAGGCAAGTGGCCGTGGTGTGGGCCGGCGATTGATCGAACATGCGGAAGGTCTAGCGCGTGCGAGCGGCGCTTCGGAAATGATGCTCGCCACTCATAAGGATCTTCCAGAGAATATTACGCTGTACGAGCACCTTGGATGGGTGATCTCTGGCCAAGAAGACGCGCGCGTGATGATGACACTCACGCTCTGAGTTGGCTTCCATCCGGGATCAGTTCGCATTAGAGACGTCTTCAAAGGAGACGTCTCATGAGCATGAATTCCTATGGACATCTATTCCGGGTGACGACCTGGGGTGAAAGCCATGGCCCTGCCCTTGGTGCCACGGTGGACGGGTGTCCTCCGGGCGTGCCCATTTCTGAGGCCGATCTCCAAGTTTGGTTGGACAAGCGGAAACCCGGACAGAACAAGTACACCACACAGCGACGCGAAGCAGATGCCGTGCGGATTTTGTCTGGCGTATTCGAAGGCAAAACGACCGGCACACCGATCCAGCTCATGATCGAAAATACGGATCAGAGATCCAAAGATTACGGCGACATCGCTGAGAAGTTTCGCCCAGGACACGCAGATATCACTTACTGGCAGAAGTATGGGATCCGCGACTATCGTGGCGGCGGACGGTCTTCTGCACGTGAAACGGCTGCGCGTGTTGCCGCGGGAGGCGTTGCCCGCGCGGCGCTAGAGATGCTCGCCCCGGGCGTCGAGGTCCGAGGCTATATGGTGGCCATGGGCGAGAAGTCAGTTGATCGGGCAAACTTCGATTGGGACGAGATCGACCGTAACCCTTTCTGGATTCCGGACGCTGGCGCGGTAGAAGATTGGGCCTCGTATCTGGACGGGCTGCGCAAAAGCGGTTCATCTGTCGGTGCCATGATCGAGGTCGCGGTTCGAGGATGCCCAGAGGGCCTTGGTGCCCCGGTATATGGAAAGCTCGACACGGACCTTGCAGCAGCCATGATGTCGATCAACGCGGTGAAGGGTGTTGAGATTGGTGAAGGCATGGAAGCCGCGCGGCTCACCGGTGAAGCCAACGCCGATGAAATCACGATGGGGCCTGACGGTCCTGTGTTTTCCTCGAACCATGCCGGCGGCATTTTGGGTGGTATCTCAACTGGCCAAGACGTCATCGTGCGTTTTGCGGTGAAGCCAACGTCGTCAATCCTGACCCCACGCAAAACAATTACGAAGTCGGGCGATGAGACCGAGATCATCACAAAGGGTCGACACGATCCCTGCGTCGGCATTCGCGCCGTACCTGTCGCGGAGGCTATGGCGGCGGCTGTGATCCTGGATCATCTGTTGTTGGACCGCGCACAAACCGGCGGTGTCCGTGGGACCATCGGCTGATGTCGGATCACTTTCTGGTCGTCATTCCCGCGGATCCGAAAGCAACGTTGCCTTCTACGGCTGAAGACATTCGAAAAGCTTTGGCGGAGATCGCCGGGTCGACCGAGTCAAGGGTGAAGGACTACGGCTGCGTTCAGTTCATTGATTGTGGTGAAAACTTCGAGCGTATTTCATGCCCGGCTTGCGGCGCTGAGGCCTCCGTCGATTGGTGGGGGCATCAGATGGATCACTGCTGGGACGATGAGGCCGGCTTTGATCTTCATGCTCACGCGATGCCATGCTGCGGGGCACCGATGTCTCTGGATAAGCTCAAATATGAATGGCCACAGGGCTTCGCCCGCTGGATGGTTTCGGCCAGAAACACTGGCCGAGGACCTTTAACGTCTGATGAGCTCATGCGACTTGATGACATTGCGGGCATCAAGCTAACGGCAATCGCTCAGATGTATTAAGCGACTGCGGCACTCAAAGCTGTATCCATCAACTCGCGAATGGCTGACTGACGCGTACCTGCAACGATGCGTCCAAGCTCCTCTTCCCCACGCAAAACAACGAGGGTGGAGCGACGTGGGATGTTCAGCCCTCGCGCCAAATCCGAATTTCGGTACTTATCCCAGTCCACAGACACGAACGAAATATTTGCCTCGTAGTCAGGGTTCTCGGACTTCAGTGCCGAAATCACGCGCTGCTGAGCACGGCACGTGGTGCACCAGTCTGTGTAGAAGTCGATGAAGACGGTTTTCCCTGCGTCCAGTTCCTGCTGTACGAGACCCGGCGTGTAGTCAACTCCAGACGCGGCGAAAGCCGGCCCGGCGACGCCCAGGGCGGCTGCAGAGAGGATAAATTGACGACGATCCATGAGATGTCTCCCTTTAGATTGAAACAGATAAATCGGTGAACCAAGCGGGTAAATTCTCGAGAGCCCAAAACTCGATCATGTGGTGGACTTTGAACAGGATCGCTGCCCCCACAAGCACGAAAACAACACCCATAACCGGGCGCGCCGCATGTGCGAGGCGCCGCATCGTCTCCTGCCGACGTCGAATGACCTTCTGTGCGCCATAACCCAACGCAACAATGATTGTGGATACGCCCAGCGCGAATGCGGTCATAATGGCGCCGGCCTGCAGCAGGTTCTCACCCTGGCTCGCCAGCGATATTGCACCGCCCAATGTTGGGCCGATGCAAGGGCTCCAGACGGCTCCTAGGAGTATACCGGCAGCAAACTGGCCACCGAGACCCTGTCGGTCAATCCGATCCATTCCACCATCAGCTTGTGCCGAGAACCCTGCGGTCGCAGTCGCAAAACTCGCCGAGAACCTTGGGACGAGCAAAACCAGGCCAAACCCAATCATCACGACCGCAGCGGCATTGGACACGGTTTCATCAGAGATGCCAAACGTTTGACCGAGCGATGCGATCAGAAGACCCAGCGTGACAAACGACACGCTCATGCCTGCAGCAAGGATGAGCGGCCCGGATCGACCAGCCTGCAAGGCCGTGGCAAGCACGATGGGCAATACCGGCAGAACACACGGGTTGATCAGCGTGAGCAGTCCGGCGGCATATCCGAGAAGGAATTCCATGGTCGTTTACATGGACGAGATGGTCCGAGGTGCCAACAAATAGCGCGTTTCAAGCGTTCAAATTCATGTCATCGCTTTGGTTTTGGACATCTGAACAGCAAGGATAGAAACAGTGATGATCGCAACGCCGATTAGATCCAGAAAGCCCAACGTCTCACCCAAAAGTGCAGCCGCGATGGCCACGCCGAGAAACGGGTTCAGAAAATGGAAGGTTGCTGCGCGCACTGTGCCAATGCGGTTCACTAGCCAGAACCAGACAATTGTTGCGATGACGCCTGGAACAAAGATGGTGTAGACGATCGCCACGACGAGAACGGGTGACCAATTGAAGTCCCAAACTTCGAAGCCCGCTGGCACGGCCAGCGCGATAGAACCAATCAGCATCTGATAGCCAACGACCGTCAGCATATTACCGCCCGACGATGCACCACGCACGGCAAGTGTTGCGAATGTCAGTGCAAGCACACCCAGAACACAGAATGCGACGCCCATTGGATCTAGACCGGCGGTCAACCGGGTTCCCATGATCATAGCGACACCGACAAAGCCGCCGACTAAGCCGACAACGCCTAATGGCCCGACCCTTTCGTCCCAAATGAGCCAACCAGCCAGGCCAACCCACAATGGTAGCGAAGACGCAATAATGGCGGCGATGGAAGCCTCGACCGTTTGCATCGCCACAAAATTCAGGCCGAGATAGAGAGCATTTTGGCAAATCCCGAATACGATGGTCAGACGCCATTGCTGGCGCGTAAGCCGGAAGCTTTGTCCAAGTGCCCGCGCAATCGCGAGAGTCACTACACCGGCAATAAGGAACCGAACTGAGGAAACAGTGAGCGGCGGCGCATTCGTTACGATGATCCGCGCCGACGTAAAGGCTGAGGACCACATCAGCGCAAAGGCCAGCCCCATCAGGATCGCGCGAATGTCCATGCTAGTCCTCTTCAAAGTCGGGCGCCGGGTATCACTTCGGTTCGACATAGGCCAGTGGCCTTGTCGCAAGCTCTGAGTTAGCGTCCAACCATGACTGTTCGAATGATTGTTGTGTCAGCGCCGGACTCTACTGTCCCCGCAATTCTCACGAAAGCGGAAGAGCTTGGCGCATCAGGCATTCGCACTTTCAAGGAAACCCAAAAGGACGGTCGTACAACCGTGCAAATGCTCTCGGCGGGGGACAACCGACAGGATGTTGTCGACGCCATTCAAAGCGCCCTCTCATCACAGTCGGATTGGCGTCTCACCATCTTACCTGTCGAGACAACAATTCCTCTTCCACGCGAAGAAAAGGAAGCCATAGAAAAAGCCGAGAAAGACTTGAAAAAGCGGATCGGCGGGCGCACCCGCGAAGAAATTTGGAACGATGTTTGGGCTCAGGCAAAAACCGATCAAACCTATTTGGCCTACGTCCTGCTTTCTACCGTGGTCGCCGCCCTT
>CAYPVG010000180.1:0-17619 GCA_964414085.1 uncultured Boseongicola sp.
GACGAGATCCGGCGCGCGGGCGAGCAGACATCCCCCCAGGTGGCGCGCGCAGCTGGACTAACCCGGAAACGGGACGAGGGCGGCGGATCGGACACTGGCAGCAGTCCGATCCGCCGCTTTCGCTTTAAGGGGGCGAAACGAAGAAAGGGGCCGCGGGACAGTGGTTCGCAGGTTCAGAGGCGAAGGTGTTCAGAAAGTGGACACGAAGGGCAGGGTGTCTATCCCGGCCCACTATCGCCGGGTGCTTGAGGCTGGTGATCCGCTTTGGTCCGAAGGTAAGGCGCCCGAATTCGTCATCGTTTATGGTGATGAGAGCCGCGATTACCTTGAATGCTTTACAATTGATTCCGCCAACGACGTGGATGCAAAGATCGAGCGCTTGCCGCGCGGGTCTGCGGCGCGCCGTCGTTTGGAGCGATTGTTCAATGGTCAGTCTCTCCCGGCGTCTGTGGATGAGACCGGGCGGATCGTTCTGCCTGCCAAGTTGCGGCAGAAGATCGGTATTGATGGCGAGGCTTATTTCATCGCGATGGGCGATACGTTCCAGATTTGGACGCCAGAGACGTATGATGCGCAAGAGCCAGACTACGATCCGATGGACGACCTGCCGGAAGGTGCCGACGAATGGGCGCTGTTGGAAATGGTCAGCGGGGGAGAGTGACGGATGGCTGCCGCTGCCAGGGCATCTGATCGTGATCCACATATTCCTGTTCTTTTGGATGCTATTTTGGAGGCCTGTGCCCCTATTGAGGGGCGCTGGCTGGATGGCACCTTTGGTGCTGGCGGCTACGCGAGGGGGCTTCTGGCCGCAGGGGCTGAAGAAGTTACCGGCGTCGATCGCGACCCGATGGTGTTTGAGATGGCCACAGATTGGGCGGGTAAATATGGCGACCGCCTGAAGTTGGTCGAGGGCACGTTTTCCGATTTGGATCAATATGTTGAGGCACCGCTTGATGGGGTGGTGCTTGATCTCGGAGTGTCGTCCATGCAGCTCGATAAGGCGGAGCGTGGATTTTCGTTCATGGCAGACGGCCCGCTGGATATGCGAATGAGCCAGCAGGGCACATCGGCGGCGGATATTGTGGCTGAGGCAGACGAAGGTCTGCTTGCAGATATTCTCTTTCAATATGGTGAAGAACGCGCCTCGCGTCGGATCGCACGGGCGATCGTGACTGCACGGCGCGAAACGCCAATTGAGACTACAGCCGCGCTGGTTGCAATTGTAGAGCGTTGCCTGCCGCGCCCGAAGCCCGGGCAAAGTCACCCGGCGACCCGAACGTTTCAAGCGCTCAGAATTGCGGTGAACGATGAATTTGGTCAGCTGGTGGATGGTCTTGAAGCGGCGGAACGCGCTTTGAAGCCGGGCGGTTGGCTTGCTGTTGTGAGCTTTCATTCGATGGAAGACCGTGTTGTGAAACGGTTTTTTCAGGATCGGTCCGGCAAAGGTGGAGGTGGAAACCGCTATCAGCCGGAAGTGGTTGCGAATGCGCCTCGGTTTGAGGCGCGCAATAAGGCGATCCCACCAAGTGCTGAGGAAACAGCACGCAACCCGCGTGCGCGTTCTGCGAACTTGCGTGTCGGACGACGGACGGACGCGGCGGCTGGCCCCGTTGATCGCAAGAAGCTTGGATTGCCAAAACTCGTGATGGGGGATCGCTAGATGCGCTCGGTGTTTTATGTGCTGACAGCTTGTTTGGTGATGATGCTGGCTGTTTGGTCGTAGCGGCAGAACTATGAAACGCAAGCAAGCTTGCGCGAAGTGCGCGAGCTGCGTGTTGAAATTGCTGAGTTACGCGAGCGCGCTGGCGTTTTGCGGGCTGAATGGGCGTACTTGAACCGGCCGGAACGGTTGGCGGATCTGGCAGATATGAACTTTGATCGCCTTGGCCTTTTGCCGCTGCGACCGGATCACTTTGGCTACATCGATCAGATTACGTATCCGATTGAGCCTCTGCCGCCGATCACGGTTCCTGTTGAGGTGATGAGCCGGTTGAGGGAAGGCCAATGACAAGGACGCCACTTCGACCTCTTGCTCGCATACTTGCTGCGCGTCGCGCGGGCGAGAACCCGGATTCGATTGAGCGCCAGAACCTTGCAGAGCGTCATGAAGCCGAACGTGACATGGGACGCGCCCGAGCTGAAGGGCGCCTGCTCGTTTTGGGTGTGGTGTTTCTTTGCGCATTTGCCATGGTCGGTCTGAAGATGTCAGTGATCGCCGGATCTGACCCCGTTGAGCCCCGTGCGGCGGCTTCGGGTGCGCAGATATTGGCGGCGCGAGCAGATATCACGGACCGGAACGGGCGTATTCTGGCGACGAATCTGACTACGCATGCGCTTTATGCGCAGCCACCATTGATGATCGACCAGAAGCGCGCGGCGGTTGAGCTGGCGAAGGTTTTCCCCGATCTGGATGAAGAACGGTTGATCCGTCAGTTCACCGGCGAGCGAAAGTTTATCTGGATCAAACGCCGGATCAGCCCTGAGCAGCAGCAGGCTGTGTTCGATATCGGCGAGCCGGGGCTTCTGTTCGGGCCGCGTGAAATGCGACTTTATCCTAACGGACAAGTTGCGGCGCACGTGCTGGGCGGGGCCGGGTTTGGCCGTGAAGGTGTGTCGTCTGCGGAAGTGATTGGTGTCGCGGGCCTTGAGAAGGCGTTGGATGCAGAGTTGCGTGATCCTGGCCGGGGTGATGTGCCATTGGCTCTGTCTCTGGATCTGACTGTTCAGGCGGCGGTGGAGCGCGTGCTGGAAGGCGGCATGCGGTTGATGAACGCCAAGGGTGCTGCAGCGGTTTTGATGGATATAAATACTGGCGAGATCGTTTCGCTCGCGAGCTTGCCAGACTTTGATCCAAACGATCGACCACAGCCTTTGGTTCAGGGTGATCCGGGAGATTCACCGCTGTTTAACCGCGCAGTGCAGGGCGTCTACGAACTTGGCTCGACGTATAAGATTTTCACTGTCGCGCAGGGGATCGAGGAAAAGATCGTTAGCCGCTCGACCATGGTGGACATTCAGGGGCCCCTGCGGTGGGGCAAACACAAGATCCGGGATTTTCGTAACTACGGTAAAGCGTTGTCGGTTGAAGATGTCATCGTAAAGTCTTCGAATATCGGGACTGCGCGGATTGCACAGAAGATTGGGGTTGAGCGCCAGCAAGCGTTCCTCGGTGATCTTGGGTTGTTGAATACGATGCCGATTGAGTTGATCGAGGCTCAGGGTGCACGACCCTTGTTGCCCAAGAATTGGTCGGAAATTTCGACGATGACCATCTCTTACGGGCATGGGATTTCGGCGTCACCGCTGCATTTGGCGACGGCTTACTCGACGCTTTTGAACGGTGGATTGAAAGTAGAACCGACTTTGTTGAAGCGTGACTATCCGATGGCTGGGCCGCGGGTTTTGAGTGCAGACACCAGCCGTCAGGCGCGCGAGATGTTGCGACAGGTTGTGACGCGTGGAACAGCCTCTTTCGGTGAGGTGCCAGGGTATCGCGTCGGCGGAAAGACAGGAACAGCGGACAAGCCAAAGCGCACTGGCGGCTACTACGAAGACAAGGTGATTGCGACCTTCGCGAGTGTATTCCCAGTCGACGAACCGAAGTATGTGTTGATCGTCACTTTGGACGAGCCGGTTGAGACGAGCGGCAAGGAGCCGCGTCGTACCGCTGGGTGGACAGCGGTGCCAGTGGCAGCCGAAGTGATCCGCCGAGTGGCTCCGCTTCTTGGGCTTGCACCGGGCGTTGAACCTGCCCCCCGCACGGGTGTAACACTAGCGAGAAACTAGACCACGAGGCGCGAGCAGATGCAGACCCGGGCAAAGACGAAATCGCTGTCAGAGCTTGGGCTGACCGCACGCCATGGTGGCGATGTGCGCGTGACCGGGCTTTCTGTCGACAGCCGTTTGGTGAAAGAAGGTCATTTGTTTTGCGCGCTGCCGGGCACTCAGGTTCATGGGGCAGAATTCATCACATATGCAGTTCGGATGCGCGCGGGTGCGGTGTTAACTGATCGTGAAGGTGCGTCGATCGCGGCTGACGTTTTGGCTGAAAGCGATGTGCCGTTGGTGGTTGTGGAAGATCCACGTGAGGCGCTGGCGTTCGCCTCGGCGCTTTGGTTTGAAGCGCAACCGGAGATCGTGATTGGCGTGACCGGCACGAATGGCAAGACCTCGGTTGCCTCATTCACGCGACAGCTTTGGACAGAGATGGGTTCCGAGGCGGTGAACATCGGGACGACTGGTGTTGAAGGCGCGTTCACGATGCCGCTCCAGCATACTACGCCAGAGCCGATTACTCTGCACTCTGCGCTATCGCGGGCCGCGGACGCGGGGATCACACATGCGGCGATGGAGGCGTCTTCTCATGGTCTGGCGCAGAAGCGATTGGACGGCGTGCGGCTGGCTGCGGCGGCGTTCACAAATTTGAGCCAGGATCATCTCGATTATCACGACACGTTTGAAGAGTACTTTGAGGCCAAAGCCGGGCTCTTTGGGCGCGTACTGCCTGAAGATGCGACGGCGGTCATTAACATTGACGACCCGTGGGCCGAACGCATGGCAGGTGTGGCCGACGTTCGGGGTCAGGACATTCTGACAGTCGGTCGCAGCCCAGATGCGGCGTTGCGCATCTTGGGCCAGCGTTTTGATGCTACCGGGCAGGAGTGCCGATTTGAATGGGCCGGGAAGATTAGACAGGTGCGTCTTGGGTTAATTGGCGGTTTTCAGGCTGAGAACGCGCTTGTGGCGGCTGGACTGTGCATTGCGACCGGGTCTGATCCTGACGAGACCTTTGACAGTCTGCATGCTCTTGAGACGGTTCGGGGTCGTATGGAGTTCGCCGCGCGGCGTGAAAACGGGGCGACGGTATTTGTTGACTATGCTCACACACCGGAGGCTCTGGCGACGGCATTGAAAGCGATACGTCCACATGTGTTGGGGCGATTGATCGTTGTTTTTGGTGCCGGAGGCGATCGCGACGCTGGCAAGCGGCCCCTCATGGGCCGTGCTGTGGCAGATTACGCGGATGTGGCGATCGTGACGGACGACAATCCAAGGAGCGAAGATCCGGCCTTGATCCGGGCAACTGTATTGGATGGTGCGCGGTTGGGGGCGGCAGAGGTGAGCGAGGTCGGCGACCGCGCAGAAGCCATTTTGCGCGGGGTGGATGCTCTGGGACCTGGGGACACGCTTTTGATCGCAGGCAAGGGGCACGAGACGGGCCAAACTGTCGGCGACACAGTGCTGCCCTTTGACGATGTTGAACAGGCGAGCGTTGCCGTCGCTGCCTTGGATGGCAAAGGCGTATGAGCGTGATTTGGACGAAGGAAGGCGCGACAGCGGCAACCGGTGGCGTGTCTCGAGGACCTGATTGGTCGGCGACAGGAGTTTCGATTGACACGCGGACGTTGCAACAAGGCGATCTGTTCGTTGCATTGAAGGATGTGCGGGATGGGCATGAGTTTGTAGCGGATGCTTTGGGCAAAGGCGCGTCTGCCGCGTTGGTTTCCCATGTGCCCGAGGGTGTGGCTGACGATGCGCCACTCCTGATCGTTGATGATGTGTTGCGGGGTTTGGAGGCGCTGGGACGAGCAGCACGTGCGCGAACCGTCGCGCGAGTTATCGCTGTCACTGGATCAGCGGGGAAAACTTCCACGAAGGAGATGTTGCGACACGTACTAGGGGCGCAGGGCAAGACCCATGCGGCCGAGGCGAGTTACAACAATCACTGGGGGGTGCCGCTGACACTGGCCCGAATGCCTGCCGATACCGAGTATGCGGTGATCGAAATTGGCATGAACGCGCCCGGCGAGATCGAACCGCTGTCAAAACTGGCACGCCCACATGTTGCGGTCGTGACAACGGTAGCGGCCGCGCATCTGGAAGCTTTTGATAACATTCAAGGAATTGCGCGGGAGAAAGGCGCGATCTTCAAAGGCCTCGAGCCGGGCGGTATTGCAGTTTTCAACGCAGATGTCCAAACGGCGGACATTTTGGACGATATCGCGCGCAAGTATGCAGATATGCGCGTCGGCTTTGGAGCCCTTCCGGGTGCCAAACTGCAGGCGGATGATGTGCGCATAGCTGAGCGATCATCGGTTGTGCGTGGTCGTTTTCGGAACCAACCATTTCAATTCAAGGTCGGCGCACCCGGTCGTCATTTTGCGATGAACGCTCTGGCTGTGTTCGGAGCTGCAGTGTTGGTAGGGGCCGATGCCGATATTGTCGCCGTCGACATAGGGCAGTGGAGCGCGCCAGCGGGTCGGGGGCAGCGCGAAACGGTCGTCTTGGACGAAGGCGAAGGCAGGACATTCGAGTTGTTCGACGATGCATTTAACGCAAATCCAGCGTCGCTTGGCGCGGCGCTTTGGGTTTTGACGGCCGTGCAGCCGGTTGACGACCAAGAGCGCGGATTCCATGGCCGGCACATTGCCATTCTTGGAGACATGCTCGAGCTCGGTCCAACAGAAATGGCCTTGCATGCGGGTATTGCGGATCATCCG
This sequence comes from uncultured Boseongicola sp., assembly GCA_964414085.1. Classification (GTDB taxonomy): domain Bacteria; phylum Pseudomonadota; class Alphaproteobacteria; order Rhodobacterales; family Rhodobacteraceae; genus Boseongicola. Next base: position 6,501 of record CAYPVG010000180.1, read on the forward strand.
GCGATGGACCTTATCGACCGCGTTGATTGCGTTGGGAACCGCATGCGAGCGCTTTACGACGCTCTTCCGGAAGAAAAGCGCGGGCGATGGGTTGAGACTGCTGACGAGCTTGTGCGCGAGGCGCATCACTTGGTGGGCTCGGGAGATGTCGTTCTGGTGAAAGGCTCAAAAGGCAGTAAAGTGAGCATGGTGGTCGACGCTTTGAAGAGCCAGGGAAAGGCCCGCAGAGCACGTGCAGACGAGGGGCAGGACTAGATGTTATATTGGCTGACGGCGTTTTCGGACGGCGGTGATTTATTCAACCTTTTCAGATATATAACATTCCGTGCTGGTGGTGCGTTCTTTACGGCGTTGGTTTTTGGATTCCTGTTTGGCCGACCTTTGATCAATTTACTTCGGCGGCGCCAGAAGCACGGACAACCCATCCGCGAGGACGGACCGGAAAGCCATATCGAAGGTAAGGCTGGGACACCCACAATGGGCGGGGTGCTGATCCTAGGTGCAGTTGTGACCTCGTCACTGCTTTGGGCGCGCTTGGATATTGGTTATGTCTGGCTGGTTCTTTTTGTGACTATCGCTTTCGGAGCGATTGGATTTGTCGACGACTATCAGAAGGTAACTCGCAACTCTCATGCGGGCATTTCCGGCCGGATGCGGCTGGCGATTGGATTCGCGATTGCACTGATTGCAGGGTTTTGGGCGGTGAGTTTGCACCCGGAACCGCTGCAATACAGATTGGCGATTCCAGTGGTCAGCGGCCTCTTGAACCTTGGGATCATCTTTTTGCCTTTTGCGATGCTCGTCATTGTGGGGTCTGCAAATGCTGTGAATTTGACGGACGGGTTAGACGGGCTGGCGATTATGCCTGTGATGATTGCGGCTGGATCATTAGGCGTCATTGCCTACACCGTGGGGCGCACGGACTTTACGCAGTATCTGGGAATAAATTATGTCCCGGGAACTGGAGAGATATTAATCTTCACGGCCGGCTTGATTGGCGGGGGATTGGGGTTTCTTTGGTACAACGCGCCGCCGGCTGCGGTGTTCATGGGGGATACGGGTTCGTTGGCTTTGGGCGGCGCCTTGGGCGCGATTGCGGTTGCGACGAAGCACGAGATCGTTCTGGCGATCATTGGCGGCTTGTTTGTTGTTGAGGCGCTCAGTGTGATTATCCAGGTCCTGTACTTCAAGACCACGGGCAAGCGGGTGTTCCTGATGGCGCCGATCCACCATCACTTCGAAAAGAAAGGATGGGCGGAGCCGCAGATCGTGATCCGGTTCTGGATCATCAGCCTGATCTTGGCTTTGATCGGTCTTGCGACTTTGAAGGTGCGTTGATGTCTCGTGGGGCGCTGCCCCACACCCCGAGGTATTTTGAAAGGGTGAGTTGATGGGTTTTCTGGTGAGATGGCTGGTTGCGTTTGTGCTTTTGGCGCTCACGTTCAATCCGACCGAGTTCAATTATGTGCGCTGGGCATCCAATGGTTGGGAGACACAGGCCTCGGTCATCGTATTGGCAGGGCTCGTGCTTCTGGTGGCATATGTCGTGTTTCTTACGGCTGTTTTGCGCGGGATCGGGGCGCTCGGCGTTGTGCTGGTTCTGGCTGTTGTTGGGGCGCTGGTTTGGGTTTTGATCGACTTTGGGTGGCTGTCTCTCGAAAATCGGGGGGCGATGGCCTGGGTGGCGATCGTTGCTCTGTCGGTCGTGCTGGCCGTTGGAATGTACTGGGGTATTCTGTGGCGGAGGATTTCGGGACAGATCGAAGTGGATGATGATGGGGATATGTGATCAATGATCCCTGTTCGGGGCGTTGAGGGGCGGCGCGTAGCTGTTCTCGGACTTGGCAGGACCGGGCTGGCGGCTGCGCGTGCGCTTGAAGCGGGCGGCGCGGAGGTCCTCGCTTGGGACGACGGAGAGGCTGCACGTAGCAAGGCAGAGGAGGCGGGCCTGACGCTCTCTGATTTGGGACGGGCACGGGATGTTTGGGCGGATGTGTCCGCGCTGATTGTGTCGCCCGGGATCCCGCACCATTTTCCCGAACCCAACCGTCATGTTGCCGCGGCCTTGGCGGCAGGGGTGCCGGTCGACAACGACATTGGCCTGTTCTTTCGCTCTTTGGCTGTGACGGAGTGGGATCGGTATGATCAGGCACCGCGTGTTGTGGCCATCACGGGGTCGAACGGGAAGTCCACGACGTCGGCGCTTATTCATCATTGTCTCAATGTCGCAGGGCGCGAGAGCCAGTTGGCTGGGAATATTGGGCGTGGTGTGTTGGATATCGAGCCGCCGGGCGATGGTGGGGTCGTGGTTCTTGAGCTTTCGTCCTATCAGACGGAATTAGCGAGGGCGCTTACGCCGGACATTGCAGTGTTCACCAATTTGACGGCTGACCATTTGGATCGGCATGGCGGGTTTGGTGGTTACTTCGCGGCAAAGCGGCGGTTGTTTTCTGAAGGTGGTCCTGATCGCGCCGTGATCGGCGTGGATGAAGTCGAAGGTCAGGTTTTGGCTGGGCAGTTGTCGGAAGCTCCTGCGGATGATCGGGTCATCCGGGTGTCTTCCGGGCGAAAGCTTGACGGGCCAGGATGGTGCGTTTTTGCGCGCAAGGGCTTCCTGGCAGAGACGCGGAAGGGTCGGCAGGTTGCTTCGATTGATCTGCGGGGCATTCGAGGGCTGCCTGGCGCGCACAACCACCAGAACGCGTGTGCGGCCTATGCTGCGCTGCGTGCTTTGGGGCTTGCGCCGAAACTGATTGAGCAGGGATTGGCGAGCTTTGAGGGGCTGCCGCACCGCAGTCAGGTCGTCGCGGAGCGCGAGGGTGTTCTTTATGTCAACGACAGCAAGGCTACAAATCCAGACAGCGCGGCGAAAGCATTGGCGGCGTTCACGGGAATTCGGTGGATTGTCGGTGGACAGATGAAGGACGGAGGGCTTCAGGCGCTTCAATCCAGTCTCGGCGAGGTGGCTAAGGCCTATGTCATCGGGCGCCAGGCGAACGAGGTAGCACTGGAGCTTGGGCAGATGCGAGCAGACCTTGCTTGCGATATCAGCGAGACGATGGATGTTGCGGTTGCACGCGCTGCGTCGGAGGCGCAGCCGGGTGAGACGGTGCTTTTAGCGCCGGCGGGAGCGAGCTTTGACCAGTTCGACAATTTTGAAGAGCGCGGGGACGCCTTTGTGGCCGCTGTGCAGGCTCTCGGCACGTGACGCGGCTTTTCCTTTCTTGTTGCGGGTAGTAGCAATGGGACATGACCAGCCTTTCTGAAAATCCCGTACGCTGGGGCATTCTTGGTGCCTCGAAATTTGCTCGTGAGTATATGGCGCCCGCCATTCACATGGCCGACGGCGCCGTTTTGGCGGCGATTGCCACATCCGATCCAGCAAAGGCGGCACCATTTCAGGCGTTTCAGCCGAATTTGCGCGTGATGACGGATTACGAGGCGCTGGTTGCCGACCCTGATATTGATGCAATCTACATTCCATTGCCGAACCACTTGCATCTGGAATGGACGCTAAAGGCGCTGGAAGCGGGCAAACCTGTTTTGACAGAGAAGCCGATTGCGTTGGAAGAGTCGGACTTCGACCAGTTGATTGAAGCGCGTGATCGTTCAGGGCTGTTGGCGGCAGAGGCGTATATGGTGGTTCACCACCCCCAGTGGCAGCGCGTGCGCCAGCTGCTGGCTGAGGGAGCCGTCGGCAAGCTTCAGCATGTGCGAGGTGTTTTCTGCTACAACAACGCGGCTAGCCCGGACAATATTCGCAACCGACCGGAAACTGCGGGTGGGGCGATAAGGGATATCGGCGTCTATCCCTTCGGTGTGACGCGTTTTGTCACCGGTCAGGAGCCGTCGACCGTGAGGGCGGATATTACCTGGGAGAACGATGTTGATGTAATCTCACGGGTTTCGGCGCAGTTTCCCGACTTTTCACTCGAATGCGTCGTGACGATGCGGATGCACCTCTATCAGGAGATGTCTTTTCACGGAGATCGCGGAGTGATCCGTCTAGCTGCCCCGTTCAACGCGCAGGTGTTCAAGGAAGCGTCGATTGAGTTGATGGGCGGCGAAGATACGCGCCTCATACGCTATCCGGATGTGAACCATTATGTGCATCAGGTCGAAAATTTTGGTGCTACCTTACGTGGCGAAATGGACTATCCGGTACCGCTTGAATTCAGTCGCGGCACCCAGAGGATGATTGATATGGCCTTTGAGGCAGCGGGGCGGCCTGGAGGCAACGTGCCGGTGGATCACGCGTAGGCGAGTTCCACCGCGGGCGTCGGCCACTCTTTCAATCCGAAGTGGATCCGTACACTTTTCGCGCCAGGGAAAGATTCTGCGAGCGTTGCCGCAGAGACATTGTGCGTGCCACTTCCCTCTTTTTCAGCCTTGAAGCGGACCATAATCGGGCGGACTTTTCTGTTATCAGTGAACGCGCCGGTTGGGACGGCGACGCGGTTTACGCCTTCTTCGATGTTATGACCGACCATATAAGAGATCCGACGGCCACTTTGGCGGATTGCGTAAGGCAGGTGGTTGGTGTGCGGCACGTAGGGCGTGTCCGTCGTTTTGATGATATCGAGAATGCTTGCGCGGAGTGACATTTCGTCTTCCTCCGGCTCGGCCATGCATGGGATCTCGTCCAAGAGTGTGCGGCACTGCTGTGCCTCGTCCTGGTTGATTTTGCAGATGCGGGACGTGAGCTTGGTGCGCAGGCGACGTGGAGCGACGCGGCTGCTGTTGTCGGGGTTTTGAGTCATGATGTCATTGACGTCGACATCTTCCGGCTGACGGGTCTTAGGATGCATGGTGGTCCCGCCGTCGTCCTCGGGGGCCGGACGCAGTCGGTCGGCTGCGGTGTATCCCTTGTCTTCTTTTAGCAGCGCATAGGCAGCCGTAATGCGGGTAAACTCTTCCGTGGTTCCGTTACCGGTGTCAGGGTGCTTTTCGAGAACGAGTTTCTTGTAGGCTGCTTTGATTTCAGCTTCGTCCGGGTGGCCTTCGAGGCCAAGGATTGCTTGCGCATTTGCGCGCGCCTGTGCTTTTTCAAAAAAGTTCATGACACACTCACTCATTACCAGCGACTAGGTCGTTACTGTTCGCACACCAAAACACGGTGCCGGGACAGGCGACTTTCGTCAGAAATCGTTACTTACAACGCCGTCACTTCGACGCCTTTACAGCATTCCACTAAAATGCGGTTCTAATTTGACGAGAAACAATTTTTTTACGCGTTTATTGTCGCAGATTCGGGGCCAATCATCTTTCACGAGGGGTCTTTGTTCGGATTCTGCGGCGGGTGAGTAGACCTGCGGGAATGCCGAGCACTGCTCCAATCAAGACCATCTGGGCCAATGCAAGCGAGAGAAGATAGGTGGCGGGTACCCATGGAAAGTAGCGAGGCGCGATCGCAAAAAATATCGCGATAACGCTGCAACAAAAAGCGATGAGTACGGCCCCGGTCCAACCGCGCTGGATAACAATAAAGCGCGTCGCCAAGAAACTCGTCATAAGGAGCACAAAGTACCCGATGAGTGCGAGAGCCTGGGTCACGCCTGCTTAACTCGCCTGTTTTATTAGCCGTCCGGGCAAGTTGTTGGCCCACGTGCTGATCGTTCCTGCGCCCAGACAGACGACAATATCACCGGGGCGGGCTTGTTCACGGACGAGACGTTCCAGGTCGGCTTCGCTGACCACCTTGCGGGCGTGGCGGTGGCCGTGGCGAATGAGGCCTGCGACGAGATCTTCACGGGTTGCCCCTGGTATTGGGTCTTCGCCTGCCGCGAAGACTTCGGCGATGCCCACGACGTCGGCGTCGTTGAAGCAGGTGCAAAAGTCATCAAATAGCGAGGACAGACGGGAATATCGGTGCGGTTGATGCACTGCGATGACGCGTGCATCAGGGATGTCTGCTACGGCTTGGCGTGCGGCTTTCAAGACCGCGGCGATCTCGACAGGGTGGTGGCCATAATCGTCAATGATGGTCACTCCATTTGCTTCGCCAACTTTGGTAAAGCGCCGGTTCACGCCTTTGAAGCTTGCAAGGGCGTCACGGATTTCACTTGCTTTCATGCCCAAGTGGCGAGCGACGGCCACGGCCGCCAAAGCGTTGGAGACGTTGTGGTCCCCTGGCATCGGGAGAGTGCAGCCTTCGATAACCATCTCGTCGGCGGAAAGTGCGATGTCGAAGTGCGCGACACCACCTTCGTAGCGCAGGTTCACAGCGCGAACGTCCGCTTGGCTGTTGAAGCCATAGGTTACAACGCGGCGATCGGTGATGCGCCCAACGAGCGCCTGGACCTCGGGGTGGTCGGTGCAGAGAACGGCGAGGCCGTAGAACGGGGTGTTAGAGACGAAATCGTCGAAGCCTTTGCGTAACGCTTCGATCGTGCCCCAGTGTTCCATGTGTTCTGGATCGATGTTTGTAACGATGGCAATGGTGGCGGGTAGGCGGTTGAATGTGCCGTCACTTTCGTCGGCTTCTACCACCATCCATTCACCCGAGCCGACGCGAGCGTTAGAGTCGTAGGCGTGGATGATGCCGCCGTTGATGACTGTAGGGTCGATGCCGCCGCCGTCGAGGAGGGCTGCGACCATTGTAGTCGTCGTTGTTTTGCCATGCGTGCCAGCGACCGCGATGTTTGAACGGAGCCGCATGAGTTCAGCGAGCATTTCCGCGCGCCGTACGACTGGAAGACCAAGGCGACGGGCTTCATCAAGTTCCGGGTTGCCGGATTTTATGGCGGACGAAATGACGATGACTTCCGCGCCTTCGAGGTTATCGGCTTTTTGGCCTTCGAAGATAGTTGCGCCCAAGCGCTCAAGCCGGTTTGTAATTTTTGAGCGCTTCAAGTCGGAGCCTTGGACAGTGTAGCCCGCTTCGATCAGCACTTCGGCGATGCCCGACATCCCTATCCCGCCGATGCCGACAAAATGGATTGGGCCCATCTCGGTGGGGAGTTTGGTGACGGCTGCTGCGTTCATGGCTCTACTCCGCGAGTTGCTCGACGAGGGCTGCGAGGCGCTCGGTCGCGTCTGGTTTGCCGGTCGACAGAGCCTTTGCGGCCATGTCGCGGGCTTTTTCTTGGTCTTGAAGGATGGCGAGGATGTGCGCTGAAAGCGTGTCGGGCGCAAGATCAGATTCTTTGATAAGCGTCGCGGCGCCGACCTCGACAAGGCCACGCGCGTTGGCTGTTTGGTGGTCGGCCGTGGCGGCTGCGAAGGGGACGAGTATTGCCGGGCGCCCGATGACGGAGATGTCAGCGACAGAGGACGCACCAGCGCGAGAGACAACGAGGTGCGCGGCGCTCATGCGCTCGGGGACATCGTTAAAGAAAGTTTGTACGTCGGCGGTGATATTGCCGAGCGTGTAAGCATCGGTCACCCGGGCGAGGTCTTCGGGGCGGGCTTGGTGGCTGATGTTCAGGCGCTTCTTTGTGCCCTCTGGGAGGGATGTGATCGCCTGTGGGACAACATCCGAGAGGATGCGTGCGCCTTGACTGCCACCCATGATGAGGATGTTAAGTGTTTCGGTGTCTGGGTAAGGCGCGGTGGATTTTTCAAGGATCGCGGCGCGGACTGGGTTGCCAGTGTGGAGCCCCTCAACTCCTGAAGGGAGCGTTGTGGGCCATGTGCCGCAAGCAACTCTGTTCACACGTTTCGCGAAAATTTGGTTTACGCGACCCAGGACACCGTTTTGTTCGTGGATCATCCGTGGAACTCGGAGCGCCCACGCGGCGGCAATGGCGGGGATCGATGGGTAGCCGCCGAAGCCAGCGACGACCGTTGGCCTGTCGGTTAGGAAGCGCCACTTGGCGGCGGCGATCCCGGCGAGGATGGTCAGCGGAACCAGGGCCTTGGCGAGGAGGCCACCACGCGCGAAGGTTGCGCTTTTGACCTCTCGCACGGTCACCGCATTGGGAAATCCGCCTGTATATCGTGCCCCTCGGGCGTCGGTGGAGAGTGTGACGCGCCAGCCGCGCCTCAGCATCTCTTCGGCAAGGGCTTGGGCCGGGAACATATGCCCGCCGGTGCCGCCTGCTGCGATGACGAGATGCTTCGGCTTGCTCAACGGTTCCCTCGGATAAGGTGGTCGGCGATTTCGCCTTGCGGGCGCGTACGCGTAAGAGCGAGGAGCATGCCGATGAGGATGCCGCCTGCGATGAGGGAAGAGCCGCCGTAGCTGACAAAGGGGAGCGTCATGCCTTTCGCAGGCAGGAGGCGGACAGCGACGGACATGTTGATCATGGCTTGTACCGCGAAGGTGCAAGCCAGGCCTGTGCCTGCGAGACGGATGAACGGGTCGCGTTCGCGCATCAGGCGAAAGAGAGAACGGAGCCCGATGGTGGCGTAGAGGAAGATTATCACGAGGACGAGGATGAGGCCGTACTCTTCGGCCGCGACGGCGATGATGAAGTCGGTGTGTGCATCTGGCAGGGACCATTTGACGGTGCCCTCACCGACGCCAACACCGAAAAAGCCGCCTTCGCGGATAGCGTTTGCAGCGTAGCCAAGTTGGGTTGTTGGGTCGACTTCTGTGGAAAGGAACCCGTCGATGCGGCGCGCAAAGTGCTCGGAGTTTTGGTATGCAAAAGCACCGCCAATCACCGTTAGACCTGCGATGCCTGCGAGGATGACGAAGGGTGCGCCGCCGACGAAGTACATCACACCCCATGAAAATAGCACAAGGCAAGCTTGGCCGAAGTCAGGCTGCAGTGCGAGCAGCAGGGCGATGAAAATGGCGAGCGCGAAAGAGTAGCTTTTGCCCGGTGGGCCTGCGACTTCGTTTGAGGCGGCGATCATCCAGCCCGCGACAACGATGAAGCCGGGTTTCAGGAATTCAGATGGTTGGATCGAGCCGAAGCCGAGGGAGAACCAACGGACTGCGCCCTTGCCGTAGTCTGTGCCAAAGATTGGCAAGAGCATGAGAGCGACGAGACTGCATGCAAAACCGATGGTCGCGAGGCGGCGCACGGTTTGCGGCGACATAAGCGAGAAAGCGAAAATGGTGACCACAGCGAGACCGCCAAAGAAGGCCTGACGCTGGACGTAGTGGAAGTCGGAGAAACCGTTTCTTTGCGCGAGAGGGGGTGAGGCTGCAAGGCCAAGTAATAGCCCAATGCCAAAAAGGAGTAACACAGCGCTGAGCGACCATTTATCGATGGTGCGCCACCAGCGGGGAAGGATAGGCTCACCGTCCCGTGTGGGGACAGAGCCGTAGACCATTTCTGTCATGCGTCCTGCTCGAACTGCCGCGTTGCGCCCGGTTGTCCGGGTCTGTCTCTCAGTGTAACGAATCGGGTGAGAAAGAGCTAGGAAAACATCAGGTTTTCTTGCGGTTTGGGCGGGTCAATCGGTCGTGCAGGTCAATACGTTGATTTTAGGGGCGGGTGCCGCCGGAATGATGTGCGCGGCGCATGCTGGGCCCGATGTTTTGGTGGTGGATCACGCGAAAACACCAGGTGAGAAAATCCGCATCTCCGGTGGCGGTCGTTGCAACTTCACGAACCTCGGGTGCGAGCCGGGCGCGTTTTTGTCGAATAACACGCACTTCGCGAAATCGGCACTGAGCCGTTACACGCAGTGGGACTTTATTGATCTCGTTAACGTACATGGCATTGCATGGCATGAGAAGACGCTGGGGCAGCTGTTTTGTGATGGATCTTCGAAAGAGATCATCGCGATGCTTGTCGAAGAGCTTGAGAAGGCTGGCGCAAGGCTATGGTGTAAAACAGAAATTGGCGATGTTGCGTGTCGCGATGGTGCGTTTCGTGTCACGCTGAGTCGTGATGGTGAGCCTGTGTTCGTCGAAGCGCAGAACCTCGTTTTGGCAACTGGAGGCAAGTCGATTCCTAGAATGGGCGCGACAGGTCTGGCTTATCGGTTGGCCGAGCAATTTGGACTGTCCGTGACGGAAACACGGCCGGCGCTAGTGCCATTTACACATGACGATGCTGGGCTGAAGGCATTGTCCGGAGTGTCGGTTCAGGGGCGTGCAACGGCTGGTGGCGTTGGTTTTGATGAGGCGATCCTGTTTACCCATCGCGGCCTTTCTGGGCCAGCTATCTTGCAAGCAAGTTCCTATTGGAGAGAGGGTGAAGATGTTACTCTAACTCTCTGTTCTGAAGCTGATTTATATGATCGATTGGTGGCTGATAAGAAAGTGGCCGGACGGCGCGGGATGTCGTCTGTGTTGGGTGACTACATGCCCGCACGCCTTGCGACAGAGATGGCGGAAAGGTTGGAGATCAAAGGCAATCTTGCCGATCAGTCGGACGCGCGCCTTGGAAAAATTGCCGACACTCTGCAGAATTGGGCGTTCAAGCCAACAGCGACAGAAGGATATCGCACGGCCGAAGTGACACTCGGTGGGATTGATACAGATGGTCTTTCGTCAAAGACAATGGAGGCAAAGTCTGTCCCGGGGCTTTATGCCATCGGCGAGGCGGTCGATGTCACGGGGTGGCTGGGTGGCTACAATTTTCAGTGGGCGTGGTCGTCGGGATGGGCGGCCGGTCAGGCGATACAGGCAAAATTATCGACCTAGTCGCCGAAGTTATCCACAGTTTGTTCGGCAAATTTGTGCCGAATAGGTGGGCACGCTGCAGACAATCCGCTCAGGTGCACGAGGATTGATTGAGGCATATGGACAGAGTGCGGGAAGCCACAATTTGGGCCGACTTTGGGCACATTGCAGTCACATTCTCCAAAAACCCTAAGGTTCAAATGCGAGGTGGGGGCGGAGCGGGAGAGCTGCGCAATGGACCTGATACTCGTGAACGATGCGGCGCGCGCGGTTCATCTGCTCGGGTTGGCTTTGGGGTTTGGTCTGGCGATCTTGGCGGATATTTCGGCGTCTCGCGCGGTGCTTCGCCCTCTGGGCGAGGCCGATATTCTTCTTCTGAAGCGTCTTCATCACTTTGTTTCGCTGGGTCTTTTACTGCTTTGGATTAGTGGGTTGGTGCTGTTCTGGCTGCGAACTGGGTTCGACCCAGATCGGGTTTCGCCAAAGCTCATGACGAAAGTCGCTGTCGTGTCGATCCTGACCCTTAACGCGATGGCCATTGGCCGGATCGGCCTGCCAACACTGTTACGTTTTCAAAGCTGGCGGTTCGGGGAT
>CAYPVG010000181.1:0-5712 GCA_964414085.1 uncultured Boseongicola sp.
ATGCTTAGCTACACGATCCGCCGTCTGTTCGCGGCAATACCGACGCTGCTTTTGTTAATATTGGCGTCGTTTGTTCTGATCCAGGTGGCACCCGGTGGGCCGTTTACATCGGAACGTCCTTTACCGCCGCAAGTGCTGGCAAACATCGAGGCGCGCTACGGGCTCGATCAGCCCATGTGGAAGCAGTTTTGGGATTACCTCACAAATATCATTTTCTATTGGGATTTCGGGCCGTCGTTTAAGTTCAAGGATCGCGATGTGAACGACATCATCGCGCAAGGTTTCCCGATTTCCTTGACCTATGGGTCGTTGTCTTTCCTCGCCGCCACGAGCGTTGGAGTGACACTAGGCGTTGCGGCCGCTATCCGGCACAACACGTGGATTGATTACTTTGCGGTTTCGCTTGGGATCGCGGCGCAGGCTCTGCCGAATTTCATCATGGGGCCGATCCTGATTTTGACGTTTACACTGTACCTTGGCTGGCTACCGGGTGGCGGTTGGAACGGAGGGGCGTGGCCGTATTTGATTATGCCTGTGATTGCGCTGTCGACGTCCTACATGGGTTCAATCGCGCGGATCACACGCTCGTCGATGTTGGAGGTGCTCAATTCCAATTTCATTCGTACCGCGCGTGCAAAAGGCATTCCTGAGCGGCAGATCATCTGGAAACACGCGATGAAGCCGACGTTGCTGCCTGTCGTGTCTTATTTGGGGCCTGTATTCGTTTACGTGCTAACAGGGTCGGTGTTCGTCGACATCTATTTTTCGACCGGTGGCCTGGGGCAGGCTTATGTCGGTTCTGCTCTATCGCGGGATTATTCAGTGCTTTTGGGCGTGACGATCCTTTACGGGGCTCTGACCGTCATCGTGAACCTCATAACGGATCTGGCCTATGCCTGGTTTGATCCGAAGATCCGGTATTGAGGGGCAGGCGCATGTTTGGATCCTCAAAAAAATCGATGTCGCTGGCGGAAGCTGTCGGTGATCAGGCAGTGCATGGTCGATCGCTGTGGCGCGATGCATATGATCGGTTCATTTCGAACAAGGCTGCAATGGTTTGCGTGGCGATCTTGGCTTGCATCGTGGTGTTCACGATTGCGGGGCCGTACTTTGCCGTTTGGGACAATGAGACGATCGATTGGACCGCCATGGGCGATGTGCGCGGGCTTGGTGCCCCATCGACCGAGACAGGACATTTCTTCGGCGTCGATGATTTGGGACGAGATCTTTACAGCCGGGTCATTCAGGCGACGACGACTTCGCTATTGGTCGGCCTGATCGGTGCCGCCATGGCGTTGATCGTGGGCACGGCATACGGGATCGTTTCAGGGTACATGGGTGGCCGTGTCGACGCGCTCATGATGCGGATTGTGGACATCCTTCTCGCTATTCCGGCGACGCTGGTCATCATTCTGCTTCTGGTCGTTGCCGGGCGGTCTTTTATCATGCTCTTTGTCGCGCTCGGTGCGGTGAGTTGGTTGTCGATGGCGCGGATTGTGCGGGGGCAGACGCTGACGCTGAAAAACCGCGATTTTATTGAGGCGGCGCGGGCAGCAGGAGTGAGCGAGTTCACAATTATGGTTCGGCATATTTTGCCGAACTTGCTGGGAGTGGTGATCGTTTATGCGTCGCTTTTGGTTCCGGAGATGATCCTTGCCGAGAGCTTTATCTCGTTTCTCGGGCTCGGGATCTCGGAGCCGTATACCTCACTCGGCGCGTTGATAGCGGAGGGGGCCGGAACGATGGCCTACGGGACGCTTTGGCAGCTTTTGTTCCCGCTGTTCTTCTACGTCACGATAATCATCACGATGTTCTTCATCGGCGATGGTTTGCGCGACGCTTTGGACCCGAAGGATCGCTGAGATGAGTTTGTTTTCTGTGCGCGATCTTACTGTGGATTTCGATACGCCGGATGGTGTCGTCTCGGCCGTGAAAGGGGTGTCTTTCGACATCAATCCGGGCGAGTGTCTTGGGATCGTGGGCGAAAGTGGATCGGGCAAGAGCCAGACGTTTATGGCAGCGATGGGGTTGATGCCCAAGAATGGACGGCCTTCTGGATCGGTGCAATTGATGGGACGCGAGATGCTCAACGCGTCGATCCCGGAGCTGAACACGATGCGTGGCAGCGACATTTCAATGATCTTTCAGGACCCTCTGACGGCTTTGACGCCTCATCTGAAGGTACAGGATCAGATGGAGGAGGTTTTGCGGTCGCACCAGGGGCTGTCTGGACGGGCGGCAGAGGCGGTGGCGCTTGAGTGGCTGAATAAGGTGCAGATTCCTGAGGCGCGGCGACGGATGACGCAGTATCCGCATGAATTGTCCGGGGGTATGCGGCAACGCGTGATGATCGCTATGGCGATGTTGTGCAATCCGAAGGTGTTGATCGCTGATGAGCCGACCACGGCGCTGGATGTGACCGTGCAGGCCGAAATTCTGGATCTGATGGCCGGCTTGCAGGAAACCGAGGGCACGGCGATTGCCTTGATTACCCACGACATGGGCGTTGTCGCACGCATGTGCAATCAAGTGCATGTTATGCGCCATGGGGCGTTTGTAGAAAGCGGCTCGGTTGAGGCGATCTTTTCCGCACCGCGCGAGGCGTACACCAAAGATTTGCTGACGGCGATGCCGCGGTTGGATTCGGATGACAGACCGAATTCGGTGGCCGAGCGGGCAGATACTTTGCTCGATGTCGACGACGTGAAGGTGCATTTTCCAATCCGGCAGTCCGGCGGGCTTTTCGGTAGGATGGTGCCACTGAAGGCCGTAAACGGTGTGAGTTTCGAGCTCAAAGCGGGGGAGACGCTTGGGGTTGTCGGCGAGTCTGGGTGCGGAAAGTCGACATTGGCGCGTGCCGTGTTGCAACTTATACCACCAACAGATGGGAAGGTCGCCTGGCTGGGCAAAGACCTTGTCGGATTGAGCGCTGCGGCATTGAAACCAAAGCGGCGCGACCTGCAGATCGTATTCCAGGATCCGCTTGCGAGCCTTGATCCGCGGATGACGATTTCCGCGTCGATTGCGGAGCCGTTAAAGACGTTTCAGCCAAATCTGACGAGTGATGAGCGCAAGTTGAAAGTGGCCGAGATGATGGAGCGCGTGGGGCTCGATGCGCGGATGGTGAACCGGTATCCGCATGAACTGTCAGGTGGTCAAAACCAGCGAGTGGGCATTGCGCGGGCGATGATCAACAAACCGAAGCTCGTAATCTGCGACGAGGCAGTTTCTGCCTTGGATGTTTCTATTCAAGCGCAAATTCTGAAGCTTTTGAAAGAGTTGCAGGATGAGTTTGGTATGGCGATGATGTTTATCAGCCATGACTTGTCCGTTGTGCGCGCGGTGTCAAACCGGGTGATGGTGCTTTATTTGGGGCGCGTGGTTGAGTTGGCGGATCGCGACGCGCTTTATGACAATCCGCAGCATCCTTACACGAAAGCATTGATTTCGGCGGTGCCCATACCTGACCCCCATCTTGAATCGACACGTAAGCGGTTGAGGATCCCCGGGGAGCTTCCGTCGCCCTTGGATGCGAAGGCGGCATTGCGGTTCATTCCGTCGAAGTTGACGCCTGATGCTGAATATCGACCGAGCTTACGTGAGGTGGCGCCAGGGCATTTCGTGGAAGAGCACGATCCGTTAGAGGACTTGTTGGCTCGCTCGGCTTAGGCGTTCCGATTGAGGGTGATCCAGAGTGTCGCTGAGATGATCAGGGCTGCGCCGACCCAAAACTCTAAGCTCGGGACTTCGTCGAAGACGACATAACCTGCCGTCGTCGAGAAGATCAGGCTGGCGTAGGAGAGGATGGCAATAAACGAGGCCTCTCCAAAACGGTGCGCTCGGAGGAAGCAGAACTGGGCACATTGAGCGAAAACGCCGATTGTGATGAGTAGGGGCCAGACTGATGCCGGAACAGGCTCCCAGGTAAAGGCCGCGAATGGTGCGGCGATGATAGTGAGCCCGGCGGTGTAGAAGGTCATCATGACAACAGTGGGTGCTCGGACGAGCTGACGGGTGACGATGACGACGGCGGTGGCGGAAAGCACCGTGATGGCTTGCGCGAAGAGGCCGCTTCCGCCCTCTAGCGCGCCGGGATCGACGGCAATCAACACTCCAGCGAAACCGATCGCGGCAGCCAGCCAGCGGCCTTTGGTGATGACTTCACGCAGGATGATTGCAGCAGCGATCATCGTAAGGATCGGGCGGGTGAAACTTATGGCCGTGAATAGCGCGAGCGGGAGGCGTGCAATTGCATAGAAGCTTGCAGTCAGCGCGATGGCCGAAAAAACCACGCGGGCAAGATGTAGGCGCTTATCTTCCAGATTCTTGAACACCTTGGGATCCTGGAGGATCCAAGGGAGCATCAACAGAAACCCTATTCCAGCCCGCAAGAAAACGATCTGGAAGGCCGGAAAGTCGAGGCCAATGGTTTTGACAATCGAGAGCGCGACTGTGTTCAGCGTCATGTCCGCCAAAAGCCATGCAGTGGCTGTCAGATTGCGCGGTGGGTCAGCCGCGTTTGGCAACGAGGTTCGCCATAATACGGAACGCGCCGGGTGTTAGCTTTTCCATCTGGTGATGGAGGATCAGTGACGTATGGATGTACCGTCCTTCGCCAACGTCTGCGGCAAGCCACGCGCCTGTGAGTGGTGTCTCGCCTTCGTCGCGCATCGAAATGAGGGGTGTGTAGGCGTCGTCCCAACTTTTGGCGAAGTATAGACCGCGTTCTTTGTGCCAGTTTTTCCAATCATCGGAGCCAATAGTGTTGGGCGAATGGAGGATTGGATGATCTGGCGCGAGGAGGGTTACGTCGGCATTTTCATTTGTCACACGCCAACGCAAAGAAGGTTGTCCGATCTCGAGGTGATATGGCGCTGTATTGTCCGGATCCCAATTGTCCCATGGGCGGTGATAGAGCGTGAGGAGTGTCCCGCCCGCGCGTGTCCAGTCGTGGATGCTTGGCATCGCTTCGGCAAGACCCGAGCGGAACTTCATAGCGAATATGCCAATGACGATGGTGTCGAACTCGTCAAGGTTAAGGCCGCCGAGGTCAGCGTCCGAAAGGTCTGTGATCTGCGCCCCGATGCGGTTAAGCCAGTGACCCACTCGGTCGTTGCCACCACCGATGTAGCCGATCCTTGTGTCGGGCAGAGCGGCGTCGATGACTCGGACTTTGACTTCCGCCGGAGCAATGTAAGCCCGTGGCGCGGTATGCGATTTTCTGATGTGGAGAACGCTTGACGCGGGCCTGCCATTGATCAGCAGGCGCAGCGTGTGGAGGCCGGTACCAACGTTCTGCGGGGCCGTAACGGCGAAGTTGCGCCCGGATTGTTCGGCCTTCCATCCTGCCGGCAGATCAAGGGATAGCATTGCGTCATTTGGGGCAACGTCCGTGAGCTTGATGTCAATTGTTCGGTTTGCGCCGTGCGTGTTCAGGACGTCATTTGCGGGCGATAGGCTCGCCGAGGCAGCTGGCACCACGACAGGTGGTATTTCGAACGGATGTCTGGTTGTAGAGGTGACGCCGTGGGCCACAATGGTCACAGAGAGCGCTGGTTTCTGCGGTGTGTCCGGCAGGTAGGTGTCGGGGTAGCTGTTTGAGACGTCAGCTGTGTTTGAAAGAGTTAATGATCCGGCCTCATGCGTCCAGTTGTCCGGCAAATCTAAGCAAGTTGAGACATGTGGCTCCGAATAGTCCAATTCTGTTTCGAT
>CAYPVG010000182.1:0-5568 GCA_964414085.1 uncultured Boseongicola sp.
CCGTCAGTATTTTGTTCGAACCTGTCATTTCGGGTCGCTTTCTCCCTTATCCAGCAACATTGTGTTTACCAAGAACGGGGTCGGAAATAGGGATACTCCTAAGGAATTGACGGGATATTTTCACGTCACAATTGTGGCGCGAGCGATTAGCAAAGGCATTCGGGCATGGATCAGAAGCGAGTTCAATCCCAGCATGGCGTCACTCTTGTTGGTGGGGGTGATGTTGACGCCGAAATACTTGAAGACGCGTTAAAAATTGCTCCTACACTGATCGCTGCGGATGGTGGTGCGGATCACGCCTTGGCGCACGGTCATATTCCTGAAGTCGCAATTGGTGACCTTGATTCGATTTCTGCTGAAGCGCGAGAGCGCGTGGGGGCTTCGAATATCATTGAAGCGATTGATCAGAACAAAACGGATTTCGAGAAATCGGTGGCTCTGATTGATGCTCCACTGATACTGGGCGTCGGCTTCTTTGGAGGGCGTTTGGATCATTCGCTCGCGGCGCTTTCTGCGCTAGTCCAAATCGGAGAAAAACCGGTGATTTTGGTCGGGGCACAGGACGTGGTTTTCAGCGCGCCTTCAGAGATATCTTTGGAGATTGAAGTTGGGTCTCGATTTTCGGTGTTTCCGCTCGCTGAGATGCGGGCCAAATCTCAAGGGCTTGAATGGCCTCTTGACCCGCACTTGCTGTCGCCGTTGGGCCGTATCGGAACCTCGAACCGTGTCAGTGGTCCAGTCCATATCATCTTCGATCGGCCGGGTGCGGTTTTGCTTACGCCTAGGGCAGGACTGGAAACGGTCGTTAAGGCTCTGACCGGCTGAGGCGCCTTTCGCGCGCGAGAATGTAAAGGCCCGAAGCAATCGTGATGCAAATCCCGAGAAGCGCGAGCCCGTTTGGGAAATCCCGAAAGATCAGCCAGCCGATTAAGGCCGCCACGGGGATTTCAAGATACTGCATTGGGGCGAGGGTGGCTGACGGTGCGTAACGTAGCGACCAAGTCATCAAAAGGTGTGCCACTGTGCCGAGAACGCCCATCGCTATGATGAGCGTTAAGGCCGAGGAGTCTGGGCGCGTGATGCTCAACCCCGGGAAGTCGAACGGGTTGATAATGAACAGCAAAGGGACAAGGAGTGCCGTGGCCATTGCTCCGGAAACCGCTTGTAGACATATGGGATCGATGTCTTTGGCGATTTGCCGTGTGATTAACATGAACAGTGCAAAGTCGAGTGCCACGCCTAGAGGAAGAAGGGCGGGCCACCCGACTTCGGCAAAACTTGGTTGGATGACAAACATTGTTCCGACGAATCCCACGACGCAAGCGATAATGCGTCTGGAGCCAACTTCCTCGCCAAGGATAAAGTGGCCCAATATCAACATGATGAATGGCATGACAAATGCGATCGCGACAGCATCCGCCAAGGGCAAATAGCGCAAGGCCAGGAACATCAGGCCAATTCCTATGATGTGAAGTATCGTACGTAGCGCTGTCAGCATTGTGACGCGACGACTGAGCCTCAGTGCACGGCCGGTTAGCCAGACAATCGGAGCGAGAATAACGAGTTGAACGAGAAACCGTGCCGTCACCAGCTGGCCGACCCCTATGCTGCCGCCAAGCAGTTTCGCGATGGAATCCCCAAGAGGAGCAAGGACGCAAAACCCTAGCATTAGGAAAATTCCAAGAACGGGGCGGTCTGTGGTCATGGTCGGAACGCTAGCGAGGCGCGCGCTTGAGTGCGAGCGCCTTTTTTGTTCGCAGTTTTTGGCGTTCGGGCGTCCGCGTCTCTTGCGGCATGAGTAACTTCGTGGTCAGACGGAAGAAGTAACCCGAGGAGTGAGGCCCATGCGCGCGCAACCAACATCCAGCCATTTTGTGAACGGTCGCTACGTCGAAGATGAGGCAGGACCAGCCATTGATTGTGTTTACGCGGCCTCAGGTGACGTGATCGCGCGAGTTCACGAAGCCACAGATGCTGTCGTGGAAGAAGCCTTGTCGGCGGCACGGGCGGCTCAACCGGCTTGGGCGGCGATGACCGGAACGGAGCGTGGCCGCATCCTGCGGCGTGCGGCTGATATGATCCGAGAGGCCAATCGGGAATTGTCGGAACTAGAGACGTTGGACACCGGGAAGCCGTTGCAGGAAACGTTAGTGGCCGATGCCACAAGCGGGGCAGACGCTTTGGAGTACTTCGGCGGATTGGCCGGAAGCTTGACCGGTGAGCATATTCCATTGCCCGGGGGTGATTGGGCCTACACAATTCGCGAACCATTGGGTGTTTGCGTGGGGATCGGCGCCTGGAATTATCCGACCCAGATTGCGTGCTGGAAGGCATCGCCCGCCTTGGCCTGTGGTAATACGATGGTCTTCAAACCTTCTGAAACTACTCCGCTTTCTGCGCTTAAGGTCGCCGAGATTCTCAAGGAAGCCGGGTTGCCGGATGGCGTATTCAACGTTGTTCAAGGGCGCGGTGCCGTTGGGGCAAAGCTCATTGGCGATGAACGGGTCGCCAAGGTCTCGCTAACGGGGTCTGTACCCACAGGGCGCAAGGTATATGCGGCGGCCGCTGAGGGCGTACGTCATGTGACCATGGAGCTTGGCGGCAAGTCGCCGTTGATAATCTTTGAAGACGCCGACTTGGATAAAGCGGTGTCTGGGGCCATCCTTGGCAACTTCTATTCGTCTGGGCAGGTGTGTTCGAACGGTACTCGCGTTTTTGTCGAGCGGTCAGTCCGCGAGGCTTTCTTGAACCGGTTGGTCGAGCGTTTGAAGGCTGGTGTGGTTATGGGCGATCCGCTGGATGAAACGGTGACCTTTGGACCAATGGTGAGCGAGGCGCAAATGGACATTGTGCTTGGCTATATCGAGAAAGGCGTCGCCGAAGGGGCCACATTGGTTCACGGTGGGAAGCGCGCTGATCGGGACGGGTTTTTCATCGAACCAACAGTGTTTTCTGGTGTCACCGACGACATGACGATTGCCCAGGAGGAGATTTTTGGGCCTGTGCTGTCGGTACTTGATTTCGAAACCGAAGAAGATGTTTTGAAGCGGGCGAACGACACGATCTTTGGATTGGCCGCGGGAGTGTTTACGTCGGATTTGACCCGGGGACACCGAGTGGCGAAGGCGTTCGAGGCTGGGACCTGCTATATCAACCACTATAACGCAGCACCTGTAGAGATGCCGTTTGGTGGCTCGAAGCTATCCGGAGTTGGACGAGAGAACTCGAAAGCTGCAATTGAGCACTATTCCGAGCTGAAGTCTGTCTACGTGGGCATGGGTGAAGTGGAGGCGCCGTACTAGAGCGTAGCTTCGCAAATTCAACTGAGTTTTTCTGCACTTGCAAAAAAAGGCGGCGACACCAGGGAGGAGGAGGTGCCGCCGCTATTTTCAGTAGGTCCAGGGAGGAGGAAGGACCCGCTGATCCGAATGTCCGCTTAGCCGTCGTAGGCTGCGCGGTATGCGATTCCACGAATTTGGCTGCGCGAAATGCTCAGGTCGGCGAGCTCGCGATCAGACAAAGATTCAAGCTCTTCAAGTGTTTGGCGGTAGGTCCGGTAGCGCTGCACGCGTTGTGCGAAACCATTGATGATGCCCATGTCGCGGGCAACGAGTTTGCGGTTGTTGAATACGTCAATTGCACTCATCTGTCTTATCCTAATATCGGGTGCTTACTCAGGCACCGTTCGTTGTTACAGCTCATAGTTAGGCCAATGCTGCGCGTGCACAATGGACTTTGTCGCAATGCCGCCATGCAGCAATGTCATAGGTCAGCGCTAACAATTTTGGCAATGCGATCAGTATTTCGGCAAATTCGCGGGTTGTCCTTGCCTATGCCCTATCTAAGTCGCAAGTAGTGGCAGATTGGCGAGCGTGGGCGAAGAACATGACATTAAATCGTGAAGTAATTCTTGACAGGCTGAACGGTGTTTTCCTGCCAAACGGCAAGAGTCTCGTCGATGCCGACATGATCCGGGCGCTGAATATTGATGAAGATTCGGTGCGTTTCGTTATTGAAGCGCCGAGCGCGGAAGTCGCCCAGGCAATGGAGCCCGTTCGTGCCGCGGCGGAGGCGACCGTTGCGGCTATTCCTGGTGTTGGTCAAACATCGGTTGTTTTGACGGCACATGGGCCTGCGCCGGCCCCAAAGGAACCCCCAAGTTTGAAGATCGGGGGACACCCCAAGCCGCAGCAGGGCGGACCAGCTAAAGTATCAGGTGTTGACCGTATTATAGCTGTCGGATCGGGGAAGGGCGGTGTCGGTAAATCTACAGTGTCCTCGAATCTAGCCGTAGCCCTGGCCAAAGAGGGGCGCCGTGTTGGTCTATTGGACGCAGATATCTACGGTCCGTCACAGCCCAGAATGATGGGGATAAACAAAAGACCTGCATCACCAGATGGAAAGACCATTATTCCTCTGGAATCTCATGGCGTTACGCTGATGTCCATTGGCTTCATGATGGAAGAGGGTAAGGCCGTCGTGTGGCGTGGCCCTATGCTGATGGGTGCTCTTCAGCAAATGTTGGGGCAGGTTCAGTGGGGTGAGCTGGACGTTTTGATCATCGATCTGCCGCCTGGAACCGGGGATGTTCAGTTGACGCTTTGTCAACGTACGCAAGTCACGGGGGCGATCATCGTGTCGACCCCTCAGGATGTTGCGCTTTTGGATGCCCGAAAAGCCATCGACATGTTCTCTACGCTTAAGACTCCTATTTTGGGGTTGGTGGAAAACATGTCGACTTATGTCTGTCCCACATGTGGGACAGAGGCGCATTTGTTCGGGCATGGAGGTGTCCGGGCTGAGGCAGAAGCTTTGAACGTTCCATTCCTTGGAGAGTTGCCTTTGTCACTGGATGTACGCGTTGCAGGAGACTCAGGGCGCCCAGTCGCATTGGGAGAGGGGCCTGTCGCGGACGCCTATACTGCCCTTGCAAAGCGCATGATTGCCGGCGGAATGGGGTGAAAATCCCAAATCGGTAATACATCGGTATAACGTCGGTATTACGTCGGTGGCTGCGTTCGCAGGGTTAACCGTAAGTTAGGGTAATCTTGGAGCAGCCGAACGCCGACTCGCGACGATCTCTCTTCCAATGGGAATTGATGGATCGGGTATGGGAAAAGGTCCAGATTCGTCGAATAGTTGGATACTTTTCTACTAGATCTCTGGTTCGCCACATTGAAACGGCAAGATTCCGCACGGATTTACGTGTAGGCTCTCAAACACAATATATAGTGTAAATTGACCTATAAATCTATATATTGATACGATATGTCGTTTGTACGAGCCGCAAATGATCAAGAAAACAAGGCTATTTCCTCTCATT
Organism: uncultured Boseongicola sp.; assembly: GCA_964414085.1. Taxonomy (GTDB): domain Bacteria; phylum Pseudomonadota; class Alphaproteobacteria; order Rhodobacterales; family Rhodobacteraceae; genus Boseongicola. Next base: position 5,324 of record CAYPVG010000182.1, read on the forward strand.
TCCCAAAAAATTCTGTTGCTTCCCATGAATTCCCATGGCAAGTTTCCTCCATCAGATGAAACGGGACATTGATAAGGGGCGCAAAAAGACCCCGAACCCAAATAAAAAATAGCAGGTTTCATACAGGCACCCGCTTTCATCTGACGACGAGATCCGGCGCGCGGGCGAGCAGACATCCCCCCAGGTGGCGCGCGCAGCTGGACTAACCCGGAAACGGGACGAGGGCGGCGGATCGGACACTGGCA
>CAYPVG010000183.1:0-2891 GCA_964414085.1 uncultured Boseongicola sp.
TCTGCCCAAGCCTTCAGGGTGCCGCGTGGCACAGCGAAGGACGTCGTTCCAACTTCGCCCACACCACGATGTCCGCGAGCTGCGTTTTGAAACGGAAAGTAGGTCATGACCGAACCGGGTGAGCCAACTTCGTCACCATAGTACAGGTGGTAGACGTCTGGAGCGTCAAAGTTCACGGTTTTCTTGACCCGACGCAGTCCGAGCGCATCGGTGAAAAAGGCATTGTTTTTGGAGGCTGAAGACGCCAACGATGTGACGTGGTGCAGGCCTTTGATCTGGTTTAGCATGGCGAAACTCCATTTGCTGTTTGCACCGAGATATAATGTTCATGAATATGGAGAAAACTCGCGTAAGAGCGCAGACTTTGATCATTATTGCACATGAGGTTCTGGAGTAAGACTTGTGAAGCCCCCAAAGACTTTGGAAGACCTTAAGCAGCGTGCGTTGAAAGCCTCCGCCGCGGGGATACCGGCTCCGCTGAAGGGTCCTGCACGCCGGGCTCTCATCGCGTGGCTCGAAACGGCTGCCCAGCACGGGTTGCCTTTGAAAGAGTCCTTGCGCCGTTTGCGCGATGGTGAAGCTGCGGAAACTGTTGGGCGGACAGCACTTGATCCGCAATTGGCGGACCCAAACGGTGCCGCTGCGCGCTCCGCTTGTTCGGTTGGATGTGCGTTTTGTTGCATTCTCAATGGTAGCGACGGCGGAACGATCACCAAGCTCGAGGCAGAGAGATTACACGAGGCGCTTTCCAAGTTGGCTGGCGAACCGGATGGCCGTAGCTGGCATCCCAATGGATGTCCGGCACTCGATCCAGAAACACGTGTGTGTCGTGTGTACGACGAACGCCCGATGATCTGCCGGACTTACATCTCGTCTGATGTGAGCGCCTGCGAAAGCATCGCAAACGGCGAAGCCGCTGAAGGGGCAGGGGTGCTTGGCGCGCAAAGCCTCTATTTGTCGGTGCTACAGCTGTCGCGGTCGATGCTTAAGGGGATAACCCGCTTGCCGACGTACAACCTCGCGAAGGTCGCTGCGGGAGCCGTGGATGGCCATTCATTGAGCGTCGCGCTGGATAGCGCGCAGCACGCCCCGCGCGAGCTCGATCAAGAGATCGCGCGGCAGCGCGCTGTAATTCAGAGATAGATCAGTCTGGCCAGCCGCCGACGGATTTGATTTCACAGAATTCTTCGATGCCCCAGACGCCACCTTCGCGACCGTTGCCCGACTGTCCGACGCCACCGAATGGCGCACCCTGACCACGACCTTTTCCGTTCATTTGAACCATGCCGGAATGAAGCAACCGCGCGAACTTGCGCAGCTTCTCCGGGTCCGTCGACTGGACGTAGTTCGTCAGGCCGTATTCTGTGTCGTTGGCGATTTCGAGTACTTCGTCTTCGCTGTCGAACGGCATGATTGAAAGAACAGGCCCGAAGATTTCTTCGCGCATGATGGTCATATCGGGGTTCACATCTGCAAACACCGTCGGGCGGGCGAAGTAACCTCGATTCAATCCATCCGGGCGACCCACGCCGCCTTCAACGAGCCGAGCACCCTCGTCGATTCCCGTTTGAATAAGAGCCTGTACCTTGTTGAACTGGGTTTCGTTCACAAGTGGCCCGATGTGGTCACCATTTTCAGCGGCCGGTCGCACGCGCGTGTTGCGGGCAACTTCGGCTGCTTCTTCAACGGCCTGAGCGTAACGCGAACGCTCAACCAACATCCGCGTGGGTGAGTTACAAGATTGACCGGTGTTCTCGAACACTTGCGCAGCCCCGCGCTGAACGGCTTTCTCGTCGGCATCCGCAAAGACAATATTCGCGCCTTTTCCGCCAAGCTCTAGGGAGACGCGTTTCAGCGTGTCGGCAGCCGCTTTAGAGATAGCAATCCCTGCCCGTGTAGAGCCAGTGAACGAGATCATATCCACATCCGGATGTGTCGAAAGCTGTGTGCCCACGCCAGCGCCGTCTCCGTTGACCAAGTTGAACACGCCAGCGGGTACGCCCGCGGCATCTAAAATTTCGGCAAAGAGAAGCGAAGACAGTGGTGCAACTTCAGACGGCTTCAACACCATTGTGCAGCCCGCCATCAATGCAGGAATGGTTTTGAGCGTGACCTGGTTCATCGGCCAGTTCCACGGCGTGATCATTCCAACCACACCGATTGGATCCTTGATGATGCGTGTCCCACGTTGGCCGTTCAGACTGTGCTCCCATTCGAAGTTTTCAACGGCCTTCAGAAAACCGCGAATGTGCCAGTCGCCAGAATCGACCTGTTCTTTCAGCGAGAACTCAATCGGCGCGCCCATCTCCAGGCTCATGGCCTTGGCCATGTCGTGTTCGCGCTCTTTGTAAACTTCGAGAATACTGCGCACATAGCCGATACGCTCTTCATGTGACTTTGCGCGCCACGCAGGAAGAGCCGCACGGGCTGCAGCGACTGCTGTATCTGTGTCGGCCTGACCACCCAGGGAAATGACCGCGACAGCTTCTTCCGTCGACGGATCAATCACATCGCAATCTGTACCCGCAATTGGATCAACCCAGGTACCATTGATGTAGAATTGGCGTTTCTCGATCATGGCGTATCCTCCGCAAATCTTTCGCAAGACATGTCAGTGGATTCGCGGTTCGGCAAGCACCCGCAACATAATTTGATCAAATTATCTTTGCACTTGCCGCGACGAAAGAAAATGGCCGCCCCAAAAGGAACGGCCATTTCTCAAAATCCGGTGTCGGGCGAATCAGCCCTGACGTGCTTTGAACCGACGCTGCGTCTTGTTGATCACATAGACGCGGCCCTTGCGGCGCACGACGCGGCAATCACGGTGCCGGTTCTTCAGCGAGCGGAGCGAGTTGCGAACTTTCATAGTCCTTCTCCCTTTGTCGCGGCGC
>CAYPVG010000184.1:0-5116 GCA_964414085.1 uncultured Boseongicola sp.
GCTTTCACGTTGCGGAGCCTGGCAGTTACATCGAATTGGTCAATTGTTCTGCGAATGCGGGCTGCCATCTCGGGCGTTGCTGATGCGAATTGGCTTTCGGCAATACTCGCGCGTTCCTCGCGTGATGCGTCCGGACAAAACAGAGACACGAACGCCGACATGAAGGGGCTGTCGGGTTTGCCCCATCCTTTGTTGATCAGGGTCATCAATGCTTCTGCCTCGTCACGCGAAAAGTCATCTTCGCGGACCATTCGGCCTTGTGTGGACGTCCGGTATGCGGACCAAGCCATCACTCTTTGATCACCTAATGAACGCGAGTCTATGACCGGTCTCAAAGCTAAACATGCTGGAGTCTTGTAAAAGAGCACACGCGTCAAGTCGTCCATTGCGACGACCCAAATACATTGCCAATTCGAAAACACTGAAAGGGGAATATCTGATGAAGGCTGTGGTTCAGGACAGGTACGGAGGGCCGGAGCACTTGCGCCTCGCGGACATCCCGATGCCGGAGCCGCGAGCATCCGAGATTCGAGTGAAGGTTCTTGCTTGTGGCGTGAACCTGTCGGACTGGGAGTATCTAATCGGCGATCCGCTCTATGCGCGGCTTGTCGGCGGGCTGTTTCGCCCAAAGAACCCCGTACTCGGTTCTGACATCGTCGGCGTCGTAGAAGTACTGGGCGCTGAGGCATCCAAGTTCGAGATTGGCGAAAGGGTGATGGGGGATGTCGTGATGGTTCGGGGGGGCTTCGCTGAATACGCGTGCGTCTCAGAGGCCGATATGATCCGGGTTCCGGAGGAGCTCTCAGACGAGATTGCCGCCTGTTTACCTCAGGCAGGGGGAATAGCGTTGGCCGGCACTGAAGGGCTGGCGCCCGATGACAAGCTTTTAATCAATGGAGCAGGTGGCGGCTCAGGCACGATGGCGCTGCAACTTGCTAAAGCGGCGGGCGCACATGTTACGACGGTCGACAATGCGAACAAGATCAATTGGCTTGAGGAGTTGGGCGCAGACGAGACCATCGACTACAGGACCCAAGACTTCGCAAGCCTCGGCAAACGGTGGACTCAAATCCTTGACATGGTGGCGACCCGCGGTCCTTTCCGTATCGCCCAGTGCCTTACGATGGGTGGCATCTACAGGGCGTTGGGCGGCCGTGTCAGCGTACTGCTTTCCTTGGTTATTGTTGGGTTGTTCTTTCGCCCCGCGCACAAGTTCATCGGAATGCTGATGGTTCCTAGTGGTAGTGAACTAACGGAGCGCGTTGCGCGCGCAGCCGTTGAGGGGAGGATTTCACCACATCTGGAGGCCGTTCTGCCGCTTTCTTCCGTGCCGGAGGCACTTCGACGTACGGGACTGGGTGAGGTGAAAGGCAAGCTAGTCATTAGGCCATAGGGCCCATCTCATAGGGTTTTTTGCTTAACCGACATATCCATCCGGTTTGCCGACGGAACAGGCATTTGGTTTATCCTGTCCCGAGCGTCGATTGAACGGCGCCAAGTCTCGAAGTCTCTCTGCCAACTCGGACCTGAACCGGATGGATCAAAACGTGTTACAAAAGGAGTGGGCGTTTCTGTCCGACAAATAGGCCCTTGTTCCAAGGCGGCCTTGCCGCTCGAAGGGTGGGCAGCTTTCAGTCATGCATATAAGGGCTCCTATTGGGCCTCCCGCACCCTCGCAGGCGACGCGCCTCTTCGTAGGACTACCCCTCAACTGCAACATGCCCGATAGAAATGCTCAGACGACCGCGCTGAGCCCATAGCTGCCTCTGAATAAAGTGCGGGGCCCGCCCAGTCTTCCCGCACGGTAGTCTTATTTGAAATTGGCCAAAAAAAAGAGAATCCGACTTCGAGACCTGGCGCAGAAAGAAGAGCAAAGCAGTCTTACTTCCGCTTGTTACGACTAGCTTCCAGTGGCTCCGGCAAAGAACTAAATTGAGAATCTTCGATACTGCCTGCAGAGACACTAGCTGCCTTCAGTTCAGAATTGGAGTTTCCGGGCCGATAATTATATTCGGCAAACGTGCACTGCGCACGAAGCGTGCCTTACAACTCGAGCGGCCGTCGAGCCAAGCAAGAAGTCACTTAGACCAGGCTTGTGCGAACCAATAACGATACAGTCGATATTATTTAGCTCTGCATAGTCGATAATGCTTCGGTATGCGTGGCCTACAACAAATTCGGCATTTAGACCTTCAATTCCTGCGGTTTTCTCTGCCAGCTTTGCACGAGAATTCTCCTGAGCTTCACGAATTGCATCCTCGCTAATGAAACTGGCCACCGATCCTTGCGCGGCTTCGTGAATGTGGATCGCGGTTATTGTTCCGTTTTCGCTCAGTAGGGCTCTCGCGACACCAAGGGTCTGGGGCGAAATATCGTGATCTAGAGCCATCGGCACGAGGATATTTTTATACATGCGATCTGCACCTTCGTTTGTGGTTGTCGAGGCTTGCCGCCTAATGAAGCTGGGGCGCCCTTCAACCATCGGGTTGGAGTGGGCGCCCCAAGTTTTGTTGCTGCTATTTGTAAATTTCTGGGAGCAGCGTTGTTGAGACTGCCGGCACATACGCGATCAGAATGACCACGAAGAACATGCACAACACAAACGGCACTGCTCGCGCCGCGATCTTCAGAATGGACTCCCCTGTGATGCCGGAAACAACAAACAGATTGAGACCAAGAGGCGGTGTAATGAAACCCACACCCAGTGCCGTGATCATCATGATACAGAACTGAATCTCGTTCATGCCGATGTTGTCGGCCAAAGGCTTCAAGATCGGTGCAAGGATCACGATGTTCGGCGTCGTTTCCATCACACAGCCTGCTGCGATCAGGATGCCGATCATAAGCAATATCAACAACCATGGCTCATCCGTCAGGCCGGTCACAGATGTGACGAAGCCTTGTGGAACGCCCATGATTGCAAGAGCTTCCGCCAAGGGCGCCGAGAAGGCGATGATGGGAAGAATTACCCCGTTCACCTTCGCAGAACTGACAAGCATTGCCGGGAAGTCAGCAAATGAAAGCGTCCGCAATAGGAAGCCCATAATTATCGTTACGACTACAGCCGTGGCACCTGCTTCAGTTGGCGTAAGGCGACCTGAGAAGATCCCGTAGAAAATGATCCCCGGTACGATAAAGGCATACCAGCCAGACTTCAGCGCCCGTCCAAGATTTGAGAACCACTCGCCTGATGTCATCATACCTCCGCCTTCATAGGCGTAGATACGGTTCACGATCAGGTTTGTGATGAGGATCGCGAACAGGATGCAAAGGCCTGGAATAAGCGCGGCTAGGAACAGCGTGGACGCTGAAATACCTAATACGAGGCCGATGATAATGTAGGCGATGGATGGCGGGATCAGAATGCCAGTACAGGCACCTGCAGCCACCAAGGCGCACGCGTAAGGACGTGGATAGCCACTTTCAACCAGGCGCGCGATGGTCATGCGTCCCACGGCGGCGGCGCCAGCGGCGTCCGAACCCGAGATGGCGGCGAACATACCGCAAACCAGAACAGTTGCAGACCCGAAGCCACCCTTTGCAAAGCAAGTGAGCGCTTCGGCCACATCCAGGAATTTTCGACTGAGCCCCGTTCGGACCAAAACGTCACCGGTCAGGATAAAGAGCGGAACAGCCGTCAGCGCGAAAGCGTCAATGCCAGTGAACAGTTTTTCACCAACAAGGCTCAGCGGAAGATCGCCGGACATCACGAGCATGGTGATCGCAGCTGTACCGATTGCCGCCCAGACCGGAACAGCCAGTGCGATGAGTCCGACAAAGATTAGAACAGGCAGGTAGAAATCCCAGCCCAATTCGACTGTTTGATCGAGTGTTTGCCAAAGCATGATTTAGTTCCTCAATCAAATAGCGTGTCGCCTTCGAACACCGGTTTTCCGGTACGAAGTGCGGTGAGGTCGCGTTTAAAGGATTGCAGAAGCCGCCAGATCATAAGCGCGAACCCTGCTGGCACAGCCATCAGAAACCAAACTTTGGATATACGAAGACCGTCGGTTACTGAGCCAAACTTGGCCGAGATATGCACAGCCTCCCAAGACCAGTACACTGCAATAACAGCCACAAAGAACATGATCAGGTCACCGAAGATGTACAAAAGGGCCTTAGGTCTTGGAGGCAGATAATGCATCACCACGTCGATGCGAATGTGTGCACGCTCCTTGACCGCAGCGGCTGCGCCAATCCAAGCAAGATAAATGAAAGAGTACCGAACGATCTCTTCACCCCAGATGGATGAATAAGAAAAGATCTCGCGGCGCAAAACTTCGATCGCCATCGTGATGACGAGCATCACGTAGAAAATCAGTAAGAGCCAGCGTTCGGCATTCCGGTCGATGTGACGTAAGAGGTCCATGAGGGTTTCCGCCGTTTGGCCACAGCACGGGAAGCGCGGTTGCGCGTCCGCCAAGTGCGGCGCTGTCATCAAGAAAGAAGCGGGCGCCTTTTTGAGGCGCCCGCGCTTTTTCTTTTATGCGTCGTGCACGTAGTACTTGCCTTGTGTGCCTGCGGCTTCTTCCATTTTGGCGAAGTTGTCCATGGAACCAGCAAGGTCTACCTTGAACTCATCCCACTCGGAACGCTGGAAGCCACCGGCCGCTTTCCATTCAGCCAACTGGTCGTCCGACAGGCTGTGGAATTCGACGCCAGCTTTGGTCAGCTCGGCCATAGCATAGGCGCGCGCTGATGGTACTTTGGCGAGGTTCTGGTGCGCGGTCATTTCCGCACCCCACATGATACCTTCCTGTACGTCGCCCGGCATTGAGTTGAACCACTCAAGGTTACACGAGTAAACTTGGCTGTCTGGCACGGCTTGTGTGAACGTTACGTGGCTGAGGATTTCACCAAAGCCAAACACGTGCAGCGCACCAACTGATGGATCAAGCGCGTCGGCAACGCCTTGCTTAATCGCGGACGGTGTCTCGCCCCATGCAACCGGCGTCGGGTTTGCGCCAACCATCCGGTAGTACTGCTGCAGCATTTTGGAACCTGGTACACGGAACTTAACACCGGCAAGGTCGCCCGGTGTGATTACAGCACCTGCGCCACCCTTACGAACGGCGACAACGCGAGGATCGATGTTCACGTAGAACAGCGCTTTAAA
>CAYPVG010000185.1:0-12511 GCA_964414085.1 uncultured Boseongicola sp.
CGAAGGCCTGAAACCACTCGACCCATCCCGGGTGGTTCGGGTCGTCCTGTTGAGCGCGCAGGTGGAGGAGCGGCATGCCTTCCATCTGATAAACCGGGTCGAACCCTGCAATGCGGCGGGTGTTGTCGGGCCCGGTGACCGGAACGAGCACATCGCTGTAGAGGGGCTCGCCGTCGCTTTCATCGGCGAATATTCTGAGATCGGGGGAGCCCAGGCGCATGGGAACGTCGCCCGCGCCGTTGATGCAGAAGAGTAGGTTAGGATGCTGGTCCTTGAACGATTGAAGCCGGGGTAGGAGCCAGAGTTCGCCCCAGTCGGCTTCCGCCACGATGTGGATTTCACTTACACGCTGAAAATCTAGGGTGTCTGTGACGCGGTCCAGGGCCTCGAAGGCGATTCTGAGATCCGCCATTGCGGAGTCGAGGACTTTGGTAGGCTGGAGACCAGAGCGACCGCGCATCAGCAGGTCGGTCGACAGAAAGTCTTCGAGTGTTCGAATACGCTGCCCGACCGCGGCCGGGGTGATTCCCAGCTTGTTCGCTGCGCCCTTCAACGAGCCCTCGCGTACCGCGAGTTCTAAGGCTTGGAGCGCTTTCAAATGCGTGGTCGTCGCCATTTGATAAAGTTTACCTTTATCTCGCAAAAAATCAACGCGACTTACGAAAGCTCATCTTTCTCCAAGGAAAGAAAATTGAGTTTTGAGATCTCGGATCTCGTCTGCACCATGACGTCATGAGGAGATGAAAGGAGTTCGAAATGAAGCGGTATATCATTGAAAGAGAGATCCCCGGTATCGGTGAATTTTCCCTGACGGAGCTTTGCGGAGCGGCGCGTGCGTCGAACAATGCGCTTGATAGCATCGGGTCGGGTATTCAGTGGCAGCACAGTTATGTCGCCGGCGCAAAAACGTTTTGTGTCTACCTGGCAGATAGCGAGGACCAGATCCGCAAGCATTCAGAGTTGAGTGGGATCCCGGTAGCCGCAATTACCGAAGTGCCGCAGATCATTGATCCGCTGACGGCGAACAACTGATTAAGAGCTCGTGGCTCGGCTGTGTGCCGGGCCATGTCTCTTGGCAGGTTAACATTGAAATGTTGATTTTGCTCAGCGCTTGCGCAGCCGGATCACCACATCGACCTTGGAAATCTCGGTCCCGTCAGGGGCTTCTGGCAAGTGGCGGATTTCAAGTTGGTCGGCAGGCGCGTCGGTGAGGCGCGCGTCATCTTCCCAATAGAAATGCGGGTGATCGTCGACGTTTGTGTCGAAGTAGCTTTTTGAGCCGTCGACGGTGACTTCCTGAACAAGGCCCGCATCGCAGAACGCACGCAATGTGTTGTAGACAGTGGCCAGCGACACAGCCTCATCTGTGGATTGTGATGCGGCATGCAGGCTTTCCGCCGTCACGTGGCGGTCTTTCCCATCACCGATCAGCAAAGCGGCAAGGGCCTGACGCTGGCGAGTCGGGCGCAGGCTGGCTTGAGCAAGCCAGTTGTTCACGCGGGTCTGAGTTACGGTGTCCATTCGGGTTTTCTGCCTTCTTTGCAGCAGAATATAGGGTCTTGGAGGGGCTGGTTTCAATTGGAAATCTGCGCTTTTGCCGTATTGTCACAGTGGCAAGGGCACTTGCGCCACAATCGCAAGCCTTGTTATGGGCAAAAATAACGGCCGAATTGGCCAAAAATGATAACTGAAGGGACGGGCAGCGATGGCCAATTATCCAACATCTTTCGACCGCGAGGGTCTTTTGAAATGTGCACGCGGCGAGCTTTTCGGCCCCGGGAATGCGCAATTGCCCGAGCCGCCGATGCTGATGATGGATCGGATCACGGATATCTCTGAAGATGGTGGCGAGCACGGCAAAGGACATGTTCGCGCCGAGTTCGATATTACGCCGGAGCTTTGGTTCTTTGACTGTCACTTCCCGGGCAACCCGATCATGCCGGGCTGTCTTGGTCTGGACGGTTTGTGGCAGTTGACGGGCTTCAACCTCGGCTGGCGCGGCTGGCTGGGACGAGGCTATGCGCTGGGCGTGGGCGAAGTGAAGCTGACTGGCATGGTGCGCCCGGATCGCAAGATGCTGACCTACTATGTGGACTTCACCAAGGCGGTGCAAACACGTCGTTTGACGATGGGTGTCGCCGATGGCCGGGTCGAGGCCGATGGCGAGACCATCTATCAGGTAAAGGACATGAAGGTGGCGCTGAGCGAAAGCTAGGCTGGAACAGGCGCGCGTGCTTCACGCACGTAGTGCATGATGCGGTCAAAATGCTTGTCCCATGTTCCGCAGCAGCCGCCCCACATGTCGATTTTAGGGTAACGACGCGCAAGGTCGCCCATCATCTGGCCGAGTTCTTCGGGGTCGCCCTCTTCAATGTGGCCAAGTGTGCAGAGCGAAACTTTGTCCATTTTAGCCGCGTTGGGTCTGAGGAGACGAATGCGGTCTTGCCATGCGCCGGGCTCAAGTGCGGGTTCGAACTCCACCGGGTGTGAGCAGTTGATGCCATAGCTGTCGGGACGGGCATCGCCGGCTTCGGCGTCGGTCGCTTCCACGGCTTCTTTCAGGCTGGGACCAGACTTCAGCTTGTGTGTACTGTCGAGCGTGAAGGACATGTTGACGGGCAAGCCAATGGTGGCGGCAGCTCGTGAGATGCCAACTGCTTCGGCAATATTGTTGATCGTGGCGGCCCAGACGAGGTCGACGTTGCAGTCTTTGAGCGTTGCCATTTGAGTGGCGTGATACTCTTCAGCAGTCTCTGCTGTGATGTCCTGGTTTAGCGAGTATGCATCGCCGCGCGGGCCGACGCAGCCAGCGATGGCGATGGCTGGGAGTTGGTCCTTGTATGGTGCAGAGACCTCTCGCAGGAAGTCGATGCATTTATGCTGCATTTCGGCGAGGCCCTCACGGGAGTAGCCAAGTTTTTCGCCCCAATCCGGGCTGGCGCGGTAGTCGAACCCTGACAAGAGTGCACCTGCTCCGTACTTCGCGGCGACATCGAGGTAGCGGCGGTACATGTCTTTCATGTCGTGAACGGCTTCCGGTTTGTCCATGAGTTCGAACATAGCGAATTCGCGAAGCTGATGGCCGTGGCGATACATGATCTCGGTTTCGACGCCGCCTTCGGCGAGGTAAATCACGTCGTCTCGTCGCGGGAATTCAGTACGCTTTGCCATTTCGTCCTCCAAAATTCGTTTGGGTTCGCAAGCGAGCTTACCCATTTGCACCCGAATTGTCAGGAACAGACGTCTAAAGGTTGAAAGTAGGAGGAATTAGCGCTCAGAAATCGGCTGCAAAACGGAGTTCGCGCATTGGACGGACGGCGTTCGTGCATGCCTCGTACGTTGGGTGCGCGCGATAAGCCTGAAGCCCAGCTTCGTCTTCGAACTCGGCATAAACCACGACTTCGATCTCATTTGAGAATCGGTCGTCTCGTAGGTTACGGCAGACTTCAAAAGTTCGCACACTCGGGATCGTACCGAGAACCTGAAGGCCTTCAATAATGGAGTCCACATCCTCGCTGTTCTTGCTGGAGAAGAACACGACGTGGCGCAGAAAAGTTCTGTCCGGCTTTGTCGTCATGGATCAGCGGCTCCTGTCGTGCGTCTTGATCGGTTTGGTGCAAGGCAAACCGTGAATCGTCCTGATCGCTCCAATACGCGGACCGATCGCGATCTGCAAACCACGGAATGCCGCAGGTCATGACTTCCGCCTATCTGCTTGCTCCTTTGGGCTGGCCTGTCCTAGATAGGCTGAGAAGACAAAGGCAGGAGAGCACATGCGTCGCGTCGTTATCACCGGGATCGGGATCATCTCGCCCATCGGCAACACAGTTGCTGAAGTTGAAGCCAGCCTTCGCGCAGGTAAGTCGGGTGTTGTTGCAGCACCGGAGTACGAAGAGCATGGGTTCCGCAGCCAGATCCACGGTAAGCCGCAGATCGAATTGGCGGATCACATCGACAAGCGTCAGTTGCGTTTCATGGGTCCAACCGCGGCCTACGCTTATTTGTCGATGGAGCAGGCGATTGCAGATAGTGGTCTGACCGAGGCGGAGATTTCCAACGAGCGCACGGGGCTCGTGGCAGGATCTGGCGGTCCTTCGACCTCAAACTTTTTCACAGCTTTCGACACGGTCATCAATAAGGGCGCACCCAAACGCATGGGACCGTTCATGGTGACGCGTTGTATGTCGTCGACCGTGTCTGCTTGTCTGGCAACGCCGTTTAAAATCAAGGGTGTAAACTACTCGATCACCTCTGCCTGTTCGACATCCGCGCATTGCATCGGTAACGGCGCGGAGCTCATTCAGATGGGTAAGCAGGATGTTATCTTTGCCGGTGGTGGCGAAGAGCTTGACTGGACTTTGTCATGTCTCTTTGACGCGATGGGTGCCATGTCGTCCAAGTACAACGACACGCCTGAAAAGGCGGCGCGCGCGTTCGATGCGACCCGTGATGGGTTCGTTATTGGCGGAGGTGGCGGCATGGTCGTTCTTGAGGAACTTGAGCACGCGAAGGCGCGCGGAGCGAAGATTTATGCCGAGGTGACAGGCTATGGCGCGACCTCTGACGGCTACGACATGGTGGCGCCGTCGGGCGAGGGCGGCGAGCGTTCCATGCGTCAGGCAGTGTCGACGTTGGGTGATCGGACAGTCAGTTACATTAACGCGCACGGCACTTCGACACCGGTTGGCGATATCACTGAAGTTGAGGCAGTCCGCCGCGTTCTTGGCGAAGACCATGCGCCGATTTCATCGACAAAATCGATGACCGGACATTCTCTGGGCGCGACAGGCGTTCATGAAGCGATTTATTCGCTGATCATGATGGAGGGCGGCTTTATGGCGCCGTCAATCAACGTCACCGAATTGGACCCAGCACTTCGCCCCGAAGAGATCGTGACAGAGACAACGGACGCGGAACTCGATACGGTTCTGTCCAACAGCTTTGGCTTTGGCGGGACCAATGCTACGCTTGCGATGAGCAAATACCACGGGTGAGACCATGCCAGGATTGATGACAGGGAAACGTGGCCTCGTAATGGGGGTCGCGAACGAGCGCTCGATTGCGTGGGGCATAGCGAAGGCCTTGGCCGATGAAGGTGCGGAACTGGCGTTTACGTATCAGGGCGAAGCCTTTGGGAAGCGTCTTGAGCCACTGGCAGAGAGTGTCGGGTCGGACATTCTTGTTGATGTTGATGTTACGGATGATGCGTCTTTGGATACGGCTTTCAGTACCTTGGCCGAGCGCTGGGGTTCGATGGATTTTCTGGTTCATTCCATCGCGTATTCGGACAAGTCCGAGTTGACGGGGCGGTTTGTGGATACGAGCCGTGAGAACTTCAAGAACTCTCTGGATATTTCTTGTTATTCCTTTGTTGATGCTGCGCGGCGTGCCCGCCCCTTGATGTCGAACGGGGGTTGCATGATCACGCTGACCTACATGGGGTCAAACCGGGTTCAGCCGAATTACAACGTGATGGGTGTTGCAAAAGCCGCGCTGGAGTCGGCGGTGCGGTATTTGGCGAACGATCTGGGACCGGAAGGCATTCGGGTGAATGCGATCAGCCCGGGGCCGATGAAGACACTGGCTGGTGCGGCAATTGGCGGTGCGCGCAAGACGTACAAGACGACCGAGATGAACGCACCTTTGCGATCCAATGCGACACTTGAGTCCGTTGGTGGTGCAGCGGTGTTTTTGGCCTCGGACCATGGAGCCTACACGACGGGCGAGATCGTACGGGTCGATGGCGGGTATCACGTCTTGGGCATGATGCAGTCAGAAAATCTCTGATTGGGCTAAGTGGTTCGGCCGACTGTCGCGCCGAAAGTGGCGCAAACTCTACCTCAGCTCCGAGGCGCAGCCGCGCGGCGCAAGCGATCGTTAATGGCCTGACCGAGACCTATTTCGGGAATGGGGGCGACGGCGATGGGTCGCCCTGTTGCGTCTGCTTTGTGAAGCGTTGCGAATAGGTTGGCAGCGGCCTCGGTCAGATCGCCGGTCGCCGACAACGAGATGCTCCCTGGCACTGGACCAAATCCGATATAGAACTCGTCTGGCGCGGCAGTTTCCGCATCCATGCGGACGCGCGCTTTGGGAGCGTAGTGAGAGGCGAGCTGACCAGGCGCTTCGATTGTATCCCCCGCTTTGCTTCTGTGCAAAGGTTCACCAAGGCAGTCCACAAGTGCCTCTTCGGGTAGGCCACCCGCGCGGAGCAGGGTTGGTTTGCCGATAAGGCTCACGATGGTGCTTTCGACACCGACCTTGCACTTTCCTGCGTCGATAACGGCGTCGATCTGGCCGGATAGGCCGGCGAGGACATGCTCTGCCGTTGTTGGTGAAATCCGGCCTGAGGGGTTGGCTGATGGTGCGGCAATGGGGCGATCCGACGTTGCGAGGAGGCGGCTCACGACATCGCCCGACGGTACGCGGATCGCGAGGGATGAGCCGCCAGCGGTCACCAGTTTTGAAATGGGACTGTTGTCCTTCAGTGGGAGGACTAGCGTTAGCGGACCGGGCCAGAACGCGGAGGCGAGGCGGCGCGCCGTATCGGATACCTGGGCGAGGCGTTCAACGTCGTCCAACGCAGCCACATGGACGATGAGCGGATTGAAACTGGGACGGCCTTTTGCGGCAAAAATGCCTGCCACCGCTTTGTCGTTGGTAGCATCAGCACCTAAACCGTAAACGGTTTCGGTCGGAAATGCGATGAGGCCACCATCGGCAAGCAGATCACCTGCTTTGCCAATTTCGGCATCGGATGTGCCGAGAATTTCGGTTTTGCCTTTGTCTTGCATTTGTCGGTTTCGTGACGCTGCGTTTGTGTTGTGGCCCGTGTCAGCTTCGCCGCAAGGTGAGCCAACTCCGCGACGCTTAGCGGGGTGTGTGCAGTTTGCCAAGCTGACAGAAGAGGTCGCCCATGCCGTATCGTTCACCAGTTGAAGAGATTGAGTTCGTTTTGCGCCACGTCTCTGACTATGACGCATTGCTCGGGACGGATCGTTTCGAGGAAGCCGGTTATGACACCGTGAACGCAGTGCTGACGGAAGCGGCGAAGATCTCTGATGAGCATGTTGCGCCCTTGAATCGCGGGGCAGATCTGGAGCCAGCACACCTCGAAAATGGTATTGTCAGGACGGCTCCTGGGTTTGATACCGCCTATGATGCTTTCCGTGAGGGTGGATGGATTGGGATCGCGGCGGATCCGGAGACTGGCGGTATGGGGCTCCCCGGAACGCTTCAATGCGCGGTGAACGATATGCTGTCCGGGGCCTGCCTTGGATTTCAGCTCTTGCCGCTGTTGTCTCAAGGGCAGATTGAATCGCTACAAGCACATGCCTCAGATGAGATAAAGTCGACATATATCCCAAAGCTTCTTAACGGCGATTGGGCGGGCACTATGAACCTGACCGAGCCGCAGGCCGGCAGCGACGTTGGCGCCGTGCGCACAAAAGCCGAGCCCAATAGCGACGGGTCGTTTGCAATCAGCGGGCAAAAGATTTTCATCTCTTGGGGGGACCATGAGCTGGCGGAGAACATCTGCCATCTGGTTCTGGCACGCCTTCCGGATGCCGCACCGGGAACCAAGGGGATCAGCATGTTTATGGTGCCTAAGTTCTTGCCTGACACCGAAGGCAATGTCGGTGCGCGAAACGCTGTGCGAACTGTGAGTCTTGAGCACAAACTTGGTCTCCATGGTTCTCCGACGGCGGTCATGGAGTACGACGGTGCTACTGGTTGGCTTGTTGGGGCCGAAAGCGGTGGTATGGCAGCGATGTTTACGATGATGAACGCCGCACGCCTTGCTGTTGGATTGCAGGGTGTGGGCGTCGCAGAGGCTGCGACGCAAGCTGCTGTGGCATTTGCTGCCGAGCGTAAGCAGGGCGAAGTGGGCGGCAGAGGCACAATCATCGAGTTTCCCGATGTGCGTCGGATGCTGACGGGTATGAAGGCAGATGTCTTTGCTGCGCGGAGTATCAACTACGCTTGCGCGGTCGCGCTTGATATGGGGCATGCGACGGGCAGCGAGGAATGGTCGGCGCGTGGCGCTTTTCTGACGCCGATCGCGAAAGCGTTTGGGTCCGACATTGGGGTCGAGGTGGCCAGCCAAGGCGTGCAGGTTCATGGTGGCATGGGGTACGTTGAAGAAACTGGCGCTGCTCAGTATTTGCGCGACGCTCGGATTACGCCGATCTACGAGGGCACCAACGGCATTCAGGCAATGGATCTGGTGGCCCGAAAGATGAGCGATGGTGGCGACGTTGCGTTCCGACTGCTTGATGAGATCGAGGCAGGGGCCGAAGCTGTGCGTGGCGAGTTCCCGGTGTTGGGAGACGCAGTGTGGAGTGCAGCCGAGAATTTGCGTGAAGCGACGGAGTGGCTTTTGACGCAAGATTTGGATGCGCGGTTTGCTGTGGCAGTGCCTTATTTGCGGGCGTTTGCACGAGTGCTTGGCGGACACTACCACCTACGTGCTGCACATGCCGTTGAAGGGAAGGGACCGAGGATGGCCCTGGCGCAGTTTTATATCAATCGATTGTTGCCAGAGCATGACGGTTTGTTGAGCCAGGTCCGTGTCGGTGACAAAGGGCTTTACGATCTGAGTGTGGATGCCCTACTTGCCTGATGGCAGATACCCCACGCAAAATTCGATATCCGTTTGAATCGCCTCCGAAAGAGGGCGAGGCAATAGAAGTTGCGGACGGCATCCTTTGGATGCGGCTGCCGCTGCCGATGGCGCTTGATCATGTGAATGTCTATGCGCTTGAAGACGATGACGGCTGGACCATCGTGGACACTGGATTTGGCAGTCGGCGGACGAAAGCGATTTGGCGCAAACTGCTAGACGGGCCATTGGCGGGTAAGCCAGTCACGCGGGTGTTAGTGACGCATCATCATCCCGATCACGTTGGTCTCGCTGGTTGGTTTGTGACCGAACACGGCGCAGAGCTTTTGATGTCGCGCACGGCTTGGCTGACGGCGCGTATGCTGACGTTGGATGCGCAGGACGTTCCCGCGCCAGAGACCATTGCGTTTTGGCAAAGTGCAGGCATGGCACCAGAGATTTTGGAGGCGCGTCGTACGGAGCGGCCGTTCAATTTCGCGGATTCGGTGGCTCCGATGCCACTTGGGTACACACGGGTTCAAAGCGAGACGCGGCTCGAACTTGGGGGGCGAGGGTGGCTGGTGCTTGAGGGGCACGGCCATGCGCCTGAGCATCTGACGCTTTGGTCTGAGGATTCATCGGTGGTACTGGCTGGTGATCAGATCATTCCGTCAATCTCCCCCAATATCGGAGTTTATGCGACTGAACCGGAAGCGGATCCCGTGGCGGAGTGGTTGGCGTCGTGTGAGCGGTTCTTGATTTACGCGCAAGAAAGGCAGCTGGTTTTGCCGGGGCATAAGTTGCCATTCTACGGTTCCGAACCGCGATTGCAGCAGTTGATTGAGAATCACCATGGTGCACTTCGCCGTTTGGAGGCGTTCCTGGCCGAACCTCATACTGCTGGAGAAAGTTTCAGTACGATTTTCAAACGGGACATTTCGGGAGGTGAGTACGGTCTCGCCCTCGTCGAGGCGATGGCACATTGCGTGCATCTTTGGCATGCTGGGCGTGTGACGCGCACACGCCGAGACGATGGCGCTTTGCTTTGGCAGATGCGGGAGGATGTCTGATGGACGAGAAGATCGAGACGACGGCGGAGTACGTTGAGGCGTCTGCAATGAAGTTGGGCCGTGCCGTGCACACCGGTGAGGGGCCCTGTCCCGGGCCTGAGGACGAACCGCTACCAGAGGCTTTGCAGAAAAAACCGGTGGACGAGAAAAGCCCGGCGGAATGGGCCTACGAGCGTTTGATCCTTTATATTAAGAACTTTGAGAACCTTCTCGATGCCGAGCATGAGGTGGGTATGGGGCTCACCGATACGGGCGCAGGCGTTCTGAGAATTGAAGGGCTTGGGTACTTTGATCCGGACCTTGTGACGTTCTATGGGACGGATGGAATGGGCGCGCGCATTCAGCTGGTGCAGCATGTGACACAATTGAATGTGGTTTTGCGGGCCAATCCAAAGGCCAACAAGGAAGCGCCGGCACGACGTATTGGTTTTGATCTGGCTAAGGGGCTGGGCGAGGCGTGAGCTGCGGCTTTTGGTCGTGCTGATCTGGTCGTGACACTTCCCTCGGTTTGGGATAGCAACGGCAGAAATAGGAACCGGAGTTTGCGAAATGGCTGAGCACAAGCACGGCAGCATGAATATCGAAGCCCAGGAGAAGGCCTTTGCCGGCTTCATGAAGTGGTCGAAGAACGTTGCGATCTTTTCGATCTGTGTTCTCATTTTCCTTGCGATCTTTAACAGCTAAGCGCTGTGTCATTGGCGGCGCTGCCTGCGCGCGCCGCCTGATTGTTCTGTTCATTCCAATTGCGGTGGCCGCCTGTGGCGGTCCGGCGGAGCGTGTTTGGGCACCAGATGATGAGGTCCGCCAGGCGGCCTATGTGCACAATGGCCCGGCCAAGTTGACGCTTTATACTGTGGTTTCGACCCGCAACGGGTCGGGCGGGCATTCCGGGTTGATGATTAACGGGCGCGAGCGCGTGCTTTTTGATCCTGCAGGCACATTCAAGGTTCGGTTTGTGCCGGAACGCAACGATGTTCTTTTCGGTATCTCGGAGCGGGCGCGGCTGGCGTATATTGATTACCATGCACGTCCTGAATGGGAGGTCAGAGTTCAAGAAGCTGAGGTGACTGCAACACAGGCTGAGGTGCTGATCCGCGCAGTGAAGGCCTACGGGGCGGTGCCGAAAGCGCAATGTTCGCTTGCGATTTCGCGTATTCTGTCCGGCATTTCGGATTTTGAGGGAGTCGGCGTCACGTACTTCCCGAACGCGCTGTCAGACGATTTTGGTGAGTTTCCTGGCGTGAAGGAAGGCCTGGTGACGGATGCAACAGCGGACGCATCGCACAACGTTCTTTTCCAGCCGCGGCGTTAGCCGAACAGCATGTTCAACCCTACAAGGGACGCGCCCCCGGCAATGATGCCGGCAAACATCGATTTGAAATACCAGGCGAAAGTGACCGTTGCGATAGCGGCGATGATGCGGATGGGTTCCGGGTTGCCATCATTGGCTTCCGGCCAAAGCACGAGCGGAGCGACGAGGCCCGGGAGAACGGCAACAGGTGTGTAGCGCAGGTGTCTGAGCGCCCAATCAGGCAAATCTCGATCGCCGACCAGGCCAAGGAATGAAAACCGAATAAGGTAGGTCGCGATCCCCATGATAACGATCATCAGCCAGATTTGTGCGTCAGTGTACGTCATGCTTTTTGCCTGCGTTCGATTTCCGCACCGACCATCATCGCCAAAAGAGCCGCGACGAGCAGACCGGTTCCGGACGGCATCCAGTGAAGTGCAAGCGCGGTGACAATCGATGTTACGGCCGCCGCGAGGTGGGCCATACTTTTGATCATGGGAGCTGCCAATGCGAGGAACAGGATCGGCATTGCAAATTCGAGGCTGAAATCGCCCAAGAAGCGCGCGCCTGCCACGGCCCCGACATATGTTCCGAGGAACCACAGCGGCGTCATTAAAGAGACGCTGCCGACAAAGTATGCAACTTTCTCTGTGACGGTCATTGGTGGGTCGCGTTCGTAGCGAGCGATGGAAATCGCGTAGCTTGCGTCAAAGTTGATGTAGGCGACCATGGCCCGCTGCCAGAGCCGCGCCGCACCCAAGTGCGGTTGTAGACTGGCCGAATACATCGCCATTCGCAGGTTTACGGCGAGTGCTGCGGCAAGAACGGCCCATATTGGAACATTTTCGCTCATGAGCTGCATCGCGGTGAACTGGGATGCGCCCGCAATGACAACGATGGTAAAGCCCATAGCCTGCGCAACGGTCAGGCCGGTCTCGATTGCAACAACGCCGAAAAGTACCGAAAAGGGAAATCCGACGGCAATGAACGGGAATCCGGCCCAAAAGCCAGATATAAAAGCGGATTTTGGAGTGGTGGAGGGCATAAAGGCGTCCTAGTCTTACCATTGCGCTTATCGCAGGACTGATGCAGAGGCAAATGATGCTTCGTGATGATTTGGATCATTATTTGATTGCCCCCGACCCGTCGCGGGTCGGGCTGACACGTGCTGTCGTCGGCGTGGATGAAACGGGTGCTGAAAAAGCGCTTGGTGTTGTCGAGGAACGTCCGCTTACGATTTTCCTGAACGGGCAGGAAATTGTCACGGCGATGACAATTGGAGATTACCCGGAGTTTTTGGCGCTTGGGTTTCTGCGGAATCAGAGCATGCTGGCGGACGGCGAGACAGTCGTCGGTGTTGATTTTGACGAAGAGTTGGAAACCGTCGTGGTTAGAACTGACGGGCAGACGACTTACGAAGAGAAGCTTAAGAAGAAAACCCGGACGAGCGGGTGCGCCGTAGGCACAGTGTTCGGCGATATGATGGAGGGGCTGGATGGGCTAACCCTTCCCAAGGCAGAAGTGCGTACATCCTGGCTCTATACTCTGGCG
>CAYPVG010000186.1:0-4377 GCA_964414085.1 uncultured Boseongicola sp.
GGGGTTGGCCTGTTGTGGATTGCGTCTGCCCTGACCCTCATCACCGGTTGGGACTATCTGCGCAAATCGACGCCATACTTGCGAGATATGCCATGATCGACGTGCTGTACTTCGCATGGCTGCGGGAGCGCATCGGTGAGCGCAAAGAAGAGATCGAGACATCCGCTGCGACCGTTTCTGACCTGGTAGAAGAATTGAAAGCACGCAGCGAAGCTCACGCGCTTGCGTTTTCGGATATGCGTTCGGTGCGCGTCGCGATTGATCAGGAGCTGTCCGAGATGGATGCACCCATTGCCGGCGCACGCGAGATCGCGTTCTTCCCACCAATGACGGGCGGCTGATGGCTGTCCGCGTCCAAATCGCGCCCTTTGACATGGGTGCCGAAACAAAGGCCTTCACGGAAGCCGCCAAAGGGGCGGGGGCGGTTGTCACGTTCTCCGGTCTTGTTCGGGACGAAGGCGGGACATTGTCTGGTATGGACATCGAGCACTATCCGGGAATGACCGAAAAGGCGCTGGCGTCGATCTGTGATGAGGCGATCAAGCGCTGGTCTCTTGTAGACGCTCTTGTGATCCACCGACATGGACCGTTGAAACCGGGTGAGCAGATCATGATGGTCGCAACGGCGGCGCGGCACCGAACCGACGCTTTCCAAGCCGCTGAGTATCTGATGGACTACCTGAAATCCCGCGCGCCGTTCTGGAAGAAGGAAATTGGGTCAGATGGCACATCCTGGGTTGATGCCAAGAACGACGACGAAGACGCGCTAAAGCGTTGGTAGTCATCTCTTAACATTCGTTAACGCACCCCACCAAAACAGCCGCGCATTCCGGTTTTTCGGCTCAAAGCACCGACGTAATACCGACCAAATACCGACGTAATACCGACGTTGCGCTTTTCGCCCGAAACCCTTCATTTCCTGGCGTTAACCCCCATGGCCGTTGCGCTGGGCAAGGGGCATCGTCCCACCCATTAACGATTGCCCCGGGGCTTTGCGCGCAAGGTCGGATCAGCAACAGTAGGGTCTTCGGGCCAAGGATGTTTTGGGTAGCGCCCTCGCATATCCTTGCGAACATCTGCATAGGACGTCGCCCAGAACCCCGGAATGTCCATCGTCGTCTGAACCGGCTTCTGCCCCGGCGATAACAGCGTGACGCGCAACGCTCTGCCCGCGACAACAGGGTGTCGCGTGACCCCAAACATTTCCTGAAGACGCAAGGTGATCTCCGGGGCTTCTCCGCTGTAATCAATCGGAATTTTCCGACCCAACGGAGTTTCGAAATGCGCCGGGGCTTCCCGGTCCAGCGTCTGCGTCTGGGCCCAATCCAAGCGTGCCCGCAATGCATTCAGCAAGTCAAACTGCACCCAGTCGTTCGCTGATTTGACGCCGCCCAAATGCGGCAGAAGCCATTCTTCGAGCGTCTCCATCAACACGCCATCCTCGACGCTTGGAAGATCAAACCCAGCACCTCGAACCAAAACAACACGCGCCCGAAATCGCTCAGCAGCACTCAACCAGCGAAAACCAAGCTGGCGAACTCCTTGAAGCATCGCTGCCGCAACGCGATCCAGTGGAGCATCGTTCCAAGCCTTTGAAGACAGGGCGATTTCTCCAAGGCGCTCTTCAATGCGCTGCACAACCCGGCCTTCGCGCTTCGACCACTCCACAGTCTCGACAACGCGTATCTGATCGCCGAGTGCGCCGCGCAGCGCACTCTCGGATATCGGCAAACATGTCCTGATCGTCGCCTCCCTAGGATGCCCGTCGGTGTCCGTGACAACCAGCAATCTCTGGCCCGCAAGCGGATCGCCGGCATCCATGGTCACACCCCTACCACCAGACAAGAGCCACCTCGGCTGATCGCCGGGGCGGCGAAGCGCAATCCGATCCGGAAAAGCCAGCGCCGTCTGCTCGGCGGCATCCGCGAAGACCGTATCGTGCAATCTGGCCGAGAGGCGTTTCGCCTCGGCGCGGATGCGGTCAAGCGCAGGTTCGCGCCGTCCATCTTTCAGCGCTTGAAGACGTATTCCAAGATCGCACCCAGCACCGCGCATTGGGTCGCGATCACCCAGCAGCGCTGCCACAAGAGCGGCATCTTTCCCAGCCGTTTCAAGCATATGCGCAAGCCTCGGGTGCAGTGGCAATCGCGCAAGCTTTCGTCCGTGATCCGTTATCGATCCTCCCGACAATGCTCCAAGACTGGTCAAAACCGCACGCGCTTCGGACAGTGCGCCTTCAGGCGGAGCGGTGAGAAACGCGAGGGCATCGGATCCCCATTCTGCCAACTCCAAAGCAAGCCCAGTCAAATCCGCCGTCTCAATCTCGGCGGGCGGGAATGGTGCCAATCCGCCTTCCTCTCCTTTCGTCCAAAGCCTGTAGCACACACCTTCGGCGACACGCCCCGCACGCCCTTTGCGTTGGTCTGCTTCTGCGCGCGTCACGCGTTCGGTGACAAGCCGGGACATGCCAGAACCCGGATCATACCGCGCCCGTCTGGCGCGCCCGGCGTCAATCACTACCCGAATATCCGGTATGGTCAGCGAAGTTTCCGCAATTGACGTGGCCAATACGATCTTGCGACGGGTGGTCGGTGCAAGGGCGCGGCGCTGCTCTTTGAACGGCAATGAGCCATAAAGCGGCAGGATATCCACGCCGTCCAGCTTCCCGGAAATCACAGCCACAACGCGCCGAATCTCACCTTCGCCGGGTAAGAAAACAAGGATACCGCCATCGGTTTCCGATGCGGCACTGATCAACAAGTTTGCGGCCGCCTCTTCAAACCGTTTGGTCTTTGCAACAGGGTTGTCCAGCCATCGTGTTTCGACCGCAAAACTCTGACCTTCCGACGTTACGACCGGTGCATCGCCCATCAAAGCAGCGACTGGTTCTGTATCGAGAGTTGCCGACATCGCTAATAAAATAAGGTCTTCGCGAAGGCTCGCACGAATATCGAGCGCAAGCGCCAAGCCCAAATCGGCATTCAAAGATCGTTCATGGAACTCGTCAAATATGACTGCACCGATCCCTTCGAGTGTCGGATCGCTTTGGATCATCCGCGTAAGGATGCCTTCTGTCACAACCTCGATACGGGTTGCTTTGCCGACCTTTACTTCACCGCGCATCCTGTACCCGACGGTTTCGCCAACCGGTTCCCCCAACGTGGCGGCCATACGTTCAGCGGCTGCACGGGTCGCCAAGCGACGCGGTTCCAGCATTAGGATGCGCCCACTGACAAAGCCCGCATCAAGCATCGCCAGCGGTACGCGGGTGGTTTTCCCCGCTCCCGGAGGGGCCTGCAAAACCGCCTGCCCATGCGCGCGCAACGCAGACACCAAGTCCGGCAGAACCTCGTCGATGGGAAGGGCATCCGTCATAGCCGCTTTATTGCAACTGACTTCTGTCTGTGAAAGCCCCACTAGACACCCCCCTACGCTCAGGTCAAAGTCGCGCCGATGACGAAGCTGCCAAAGAATGACGCCATCAAGTTGGCTGAAGCCGTGATGAACGGAGACCGTCGGGCATTGGCGCGGGCAATCACGCTCGTCGAAAGCGCGCGAGGGGATCATCGACGCGACGCTGACGTGCTGCTCGAGGCATTGGCAGGCTCCGGTCGTCAAGCGATCCGCATTGGCCTTTCCGGCACACCGGGTGTCGGGAAATCGACGTTCATTGAGGCGTTCGGCTGCCAACTTGCGGATAGCGGCATGAGAGTTGCCGTCTTGGCTGTCGACCCTTCATCCGCCCGAACCGGCGGCTCAATCTTGGGAGACAAAACCCGGATGGAGCGTCTGGCCCGCCACAAGAACGCGTTTATCCGGCCGTCTCCAAGTCAGACACAACTCGGTGGTGTCGCGCGAAGAACCCGCGACGTGGTCGCTCTCACCGAGGCAGCCGGGTTCGACATCGTGCTGATCGAGACTGTCGGCGTCGGCCAGTCCGAAACCATCGTCGCCGAGATGTCCGATCTGTTCGTTCTGCTTCTCGCGCCAGCAGGGGGAGACGAACTGCAGGGTGTAAAGCGCGGCATCATGGAAATTGCCGACCTTGTTCTTGTAAACAAGGCCGACGGCGACCTAAAGGCGACCGCGGTCCGCACCGTTGCAGACTATGCGGGCGCTCTCCGACTTATGCGCAAACGCCAAGGCGATCCGGAAGGATTCCCGAAGGCTATGCCTGTTTCGGCACTGGAAAACGACGGGTTGAGTGATGCTTGGGAGGCGATGCAAACCCTCGTCGATCACCGCCGGAAGACCGGTTTCTGGGACTCGCGGCGCGCCGAGCAAGCGCGCAAATGGTTCGCAGATGAGGTGCACCAGGGCCTCCTGAGGCGACTCACGTCTGATCCAAAGGCAGAGGCGGCGATGGCGTCCTTGGCC
>CAYPVG010000187.1:0-7566 GCA_964414085.1 uncultured Boseongicola sp.
AGCGCTTCGGTCTGGCGCACCGAAAGGCCCTGCTTAATGATCTGGGCAGCAAGAGCCCCGGCGGCTTCGTGCCCGATAAGAGCGCGGGCATGGCCTGCGCTTAGGGCGCCCGTCCGCACATGCTCCATTACCGATTCCGGCAGCGTGAGAAGGCGGAGGAGGTTAGCGATATGTGATCGGCTTTTGCCAAGCGCCTCCGCCAGCTTTTCCTGCGTATGTCCAAAGCGATCCATCAACTGCCTGTACCCTGCCGCTTCTTCGATGGCATTCAGGTCGGCGCGCTGAATGTTTTCGATGATCGCAAGCTCAAGAACCTCTGTGTCGTCCAGTTCACGCACAATGGCAGGGACTTCGTGAAGCTGGGCGCGCTGTGCAGCGCGCCAGCGTCGCTCGCCAGCGACGATTTCATAACCTTGCGGATCACGAGGGTTTTTGCGGAGAATAAGTGGTTGAATGATGCCTTTCTCACGGATGGAGGCGGCAAGCTCTGCCAAGGCGCTCTCGGCGAACGATCTGCGCGGCTGATCCGGGTTCGGGCTGATGCGCTCGACCGGTATGAACGTTTCCGCTTTCCGCGGCGCGTCTGCGCGCACCGGCGTGGGAGCCGTGTCCACATCGGCCATCAAAGCGGAAAGCCCGCGACCCAACCCTCGGCGTTCCTGTTTTGCTTGTACCATGGCGCATACCCTATGATGTGGCTTGTTCTAGCTTTTCTACCATCTCTTGTGCCAAAGCGCGATAGGCTTGGCTGCCTTTTGAGCCAGGATCGTAATAAATTACTGGCATCGAGTACGACGGAGCCTCGGAGACGCGCACGTTCCTTGGAACCACTGTATTGAAGACAAGCTCCCCCAGGGTTTCCCTTGCATCCGTCTCGACCTGTTGGCTGAGGTTGTTGCGCCCATCGTACATTGTTAGGAGGACGCCCTCGATCCGGAGGTCAGGATTGGCGGTTTGGCGAACTTCCCGCACGGTCAGCATGAGTTGCGACAGGCCTTCAAGGGCAAAGAACTCGCTTTGCAGCGGAATTAGAACTGAGTGCGATGCGACCATCGCGTTAACGGTCAAGAGGCTTAGCGAAGGAGGGCAGTCGATCAGAACGAAGTCGAGCTGATATTTGTCTATCGCGGGCTGACGCAGGGCATCGAATAACAGAAAGCTTCGCTTTTCCACGGACATCATCTCAATGTCGGCGGAGCTTAAGTCCGTTGTTGCCGGGGCAATCACAAGCCCTTCAACATCTGTCGCCCGGATAACCTGCCGAAGATCAGCGTCTTCTAGCAAAAGATCATATGTTGTGTATTCGCGGCTGTCGGCATCTATACCTAGACCTGTGGACGCATTCCCCTGAGGATCAAGGTCCACGATCAGAACATTGAACCCCTCGTCCGCAAGGGCTGCGCCTAGATTGATTGTGGTCGTCGTTTTGCCGACTCCCCCCTTCTGATTCACAATTGAAATGATACGGGGACCAACTGGGCGGGTTGGGTCAGACACGCGCGATCTCGCTTATTTTTAGGATGGCGGCGCTATCGTCCGTCATGCTCGGTATGCTCTCATATCTGAAGGACCACGTTTTACGCGCTATTTCAACCTCGGATGCAGAGTTTGCCCCTTTAGGAAAAATGGCCACGCCGCCTGGTGTCATGTGGTGTTCAGCAAACAAAAGGAGTTTGTCCAATGGCGCAAGGGCACGCGCCGACAGCACGTCCGCCGATTGTGGCGGAACTTCATTAATTCTTTGGGCAATAACACCCGCCTTTACAGATGTTTCGCGGATTACCGTGCGGAGGAAGGCGCATTTTCGTTGGTCAGACTCGATCAATGTTACCCGCGCCGGCTGGGCTAATTCGGCTTCCAGTATAGCCACAACAACGCCAGGGAATCCTCCACCGCTGCCGATATCCACCCAGTTCTTGCAGCCTTCAGGCTTGAGTGAATGGATCTGCGCGGAATCTATGATGTGGCGCCGCCAAAGATCTGGGATGGTCTTTGGCGCAACCAGATTGATGCGCTTGTTCCACTTGACCAAGAGATCGGCGTAGGTGCGCAGCCTGTCCAATGTTTCACGTGAAACATCGAAGCTCGCGGCAAGCTCGGCGGCGCCGTCGCTCATGCGGACTTTCTTTGATGCTGACGAAGGCGCGCCAGTATCAAAGTGAGCGCGGCGGGCGTCATTCCCTCGACGCGACCCGCCTGACCCAGCGTTGATGGTCTTATTTTTATGAGTTTTTGGCGCAGCTCATTTGACAGACCCGAGAGGGCATTAAAATCAAAATCATCCGGAATGATTTGCGCTTCATCTTTTCGGAGCGCCTCAACGTCCCGCTTCTGGCGCTCTATATAATTTGCGTATAGGGCGTCACGCTTCAGCTGTTCTTGGATCTCTGCGGGAATATCGCCAATCTCCGGCCGCAACGTTGCCAGGTGCGCAAAGGTAACATCTGCAAACGATAGAAGATCTGCTCCGCTGCGGCGTGCGCCGTCTTCAGCGATGCGAATTCCGGACTTCGCTGCCTCTGATGCTGTGATCGAAATTTCTGACAGAGACGCACGGCCTGCCTCCAGTGCGTGCATTTTGTTGGAAAAGATCGCTTTCCGCACCTCGCCAACACATCCGATATCAATACCCATTTGGGTTAAGCGCTGATCGGCATTGTCCGCCCGCAAAGACAAACGAAACTCTGCGCGGGACGTGAACATTCGGTAAGGCTCTGTGACGCCGCGTGTTATCAAGTCGTCGACCATAACGCCGATGTAAGATGTGTCGCGAGCGAAAGTGACGGGAGCCAGGCCCAGCGCATCGCCGGCCGCGTTCAGCCCGGCGACCAGCCCTTGCGCTGCAGCTTCCTCATATCCTGTGGTTCCGTTGATCTGCCCCGCAAGATATAGACCCGGAACATCCTTCAGCCGCAAGCTGGAGGAAAGGGCGCGCGGATCAACGTAGTCGTACTCGATCGCATAGCCTGGCTGGGCGATCTCGGCATTCTCCAGCCCAACGATAGAGTGCACGTACTCATGCTGTACCGATTCAGGCAACGACGTCGAAATTCCGTTCGGGTAAACTAGGTTGCTTGTCAGCCCCTCTGGTTCAAGAAATATCTGATGCGAGGGTTTCTCGGAAAAACGCACGATTTTATCTTCAATAGACGGGCAATAGCGCGGACCGACACCGTCTATATGACCTCCATACATCGCCGACCGACTCAGATTGGATCGGATGATGTCGTGCGTTCTCTGGTTTGTGTGCGTGATGCCGCAGGATACCTGTCGCGCGGAAACGCCCTTGGACATAAAGGAAAATAAAACCGGATCATCATCGCCTGGCTGATCTTCGAGTATATCCCAATTGATTGAATCGCTTTTCAGGCGCGGCGGAGTTCCGGTCTTTAGGCGTCCAAGCGGGAGTCCAAAGCTATCGATGCGTTCGGCGAGCTTAATAGAAGGCCTATCTCCAATACGCCCTCCGGGACGCGAAACATCACCAATATGGATGACGCCACGGAGAAAAGTGCCTGTTGTCAGGACTGTAGCTGGCGCCGAGATGCGGCTGTCGTCGGCCAGAATGACGCCAGTTACGGTTCCTTTGTCCATTTGGAAATCGATAACCTCACCCTCGACAACAGTTATTTTGGGGTGGCTACCGATTTCCGCCTGCATCTCCGATTTGTAGATAGCGCGGTCTGATTGAGCGCGAGGGCCTTGTACTGCTGGCCCTTTCCGACGATTCAACAGGCGAAACTGAATTCCCGCTTTGTCCGCGACGCGGCCCATTACTCCATCGAGAGCATCGATCTCCCGCACGAGATGCCCTTTGCCAAGGCCGCCAATGGCGGGGTTGCAGGACATAACGCCAATGCCATCATGTGTCAGCGTTACAAGGGCAACACGCGCCCCGCGGCGCGCAGCGGCATGCGCAGCATCTGCTCCGGCGTGGCCTCCGCCAACAACAATTACATCTGTGTCCCAGTGTTTCACGTGAAACACTCCTATTTGCCGATGCAGAAACTCGAGAATATCTCGTCGAGGATATGCTCTACATCGACGCGCCCGACAAGGGCGTCAAGGGCGCGCACTGCTGTTCGAAGCTCTTCTGCCGTTACCTCGGCGAGTTCGGGCGACGTGTTGAGAACTTCTTTCGCTTGAGCGATTCCACGAACTGCCACTTCCATGGCCACTCGGTGCCTCTCTCGTATTGCCACGCCTGACTGAGTTGCGCGACGGGAGAATATGGCTGCCACTTTGTCGATCAGCTCCTCTATGCCCTGCCCGCTTTCTACCGATATGTCACCGTCAGAGCTCAAATCCGCCTTTGTAACCACAACGAGATCATCCGCCTCGATATCTATATCTGGGCGTTCGGTTTTGCCTGATAACAATATAATGCGTAGATCCGCGTCTTTCGCGCGTTTTCTCGCGCGCTCAATGCCGAGTGCTTCGATCTGGTCTTCAGTGGCCCTCAGGCCCGCCGTGTCCAAGAATGTCACCGGTAGACCTCGGAGGTCCATGTGCACCTCGATCACGTCACGAGTCGTACCGGCAATGTCAGATGTTATCGCAGCGTCACGACCAGCAAGGGCATTCAAGAGAGATGACTTTCCAACGTTGGGGGCGCCGACAATCGCAACTTCAAATCCGTCACGGATCCGTTCTGCTACATCGACACCAGAGATCTCTGTCCTTAAGTCCACCGCTACATCGTCCAAGAGAGCCGCTACCTCCGGTGTAACGTCGGTTGGAACCTCTTCATCGGCAAAGTCGATTGTAGCCTCCATCAGCGCTGCTGCGCGGATCAATTTGCTGCGCCAAGCCTCGGCCTTCTCGCCCAGAGCTCCTGAGAGAACGCGAAGCGCCTGTCGTCTCTGTGCTTCTGTTTCGGCTTCAATAAGGTCGGACAGTCCTTCAACCTGCGCAAGATCAAGGCGCTCGTTCTCCAATGCACGCCGTGTAAATTCACCAGCCTCGGCCTGTCGATGCAGCGGAAGCTCCCCGAGAGCCTTCAGAACAGCGTCGACTGTTGCTGTCGCACCGTGCAAATGAAGCTCAACGATGTCCTCTCCCGTAAAGCTATTCGGCCCAGGGAAGGTCAGAACCAAGGCTTCATCGAGAAGCAGCCCATTTGCGGTGAGTTGGCGGAGACTAGCGACGCGCGGTTCGGGAATACTTGACGCAATCTTTGCTAGTCCGTCAAATGCGTGTGGTCCGGAAACCCGGACAACTGCAACGCCAGACTTACCCCGCGCTGATGCGAGTGCGAAGATCGTATCCATTTAGACTAACCTACTGATTTAATTCAGTAAATCATGTATTCATTGAATCGAAGAACTCGGAATTTGTCTTGGTCTGCTTGAGCTTTGAAAGAAGGAATTCGATCGCGTCTGTCGTCCCCATGGGATTGAGGATGCGGCGCAGAACGAAGGTTTTCTGCAGATCGTTCTTGTCGACGAGCAAATCCTCTTTCCGGGTACCGGACTTGAGGATGTCCATCGCTGGATAGACGCGCTTATCTGCCACTTTGCGATCCAAGACGATTTCGCTGTTACCCGTGCCCTTAAATTCTTCGAAGATGACTTCGTCCATACGGCTCCCGGTTTCGATGAGAGCCGTCGCGATGATCGTCAAGGATCCACCCTCCTCAATGTTCCGAGCCGCTCCGAAGAAGCGCTTCGGACGCTGAAGTGCGTTTGCATCGACACCACCGGTCAAAACTTTACCGGAGGATGGCACCACGGTGTTAAACGCACGGCCAAGACGCGTGATCGAATCGAGCAGGATGACCACGTCTCGCTTGTGTTCAACGAGTCGCTTCGCTTTCTCAATGACCATGTCGGATACGGCCACGTGCCGTGTCGCAGGTTCGTCAAAAGTCGAAGATACAACCTCGCCTTTTACCGAACGCTGCATGTCCGTGACTTCTTCGGGGCGTTCGTCGATCAAGAGAACAATCAGGTAGCACTCCGGATGGTTGGTCTCGATCGAGTGGGCGATGTTCTGGAGAATAACTGTTTTACCCGTTCGAGGGGGTGCAACGATCAAAGACCGCTGTCCTTTGCCGATAGGTGCTACGAGATCGATGACGCGCGCCGACTTATCCTTAATCGTTGGATCTTCGATTTCCATTTTCAGCCGCTCATCCGGGTAAAGCGGTGTCAGGTTATCAAAGCTAACCTTGTGACGCGCTTTCTCTGGCTCCTCGAAGTTGATCTTCTCAACTTTCGTCAGCGCAAAGTAGCGTTCGTTATCATTTGGATCGCGGATGACACCTTCAACGGTATCGCCCGTGCGAAGAGCGAACTGACGGATCATATCTGGCGAAACATAAATGTCGTCCGGGCCAGGCAGATAGTTTGCTTCTGGCGATCGAAGAAATCCAAAGCCATCCTGAAGAACTTCAAGAACCCCATCGCCCCCGATCACCCAGTCATCATCCGCACGCTCTTTCAGGATCGAGAACATCATCTCGCCCTTGCGCATGGTGGAGGCGTTCTCGATCTCCAAATCCTCAGCAATTGCGAGGAGCTCTTTTGGAGACTTGGCTTTGAGATCGGACAAATTTAGACGGTTGGACATAGAAACCTTTCAAACCGGGGGAGCCCGGTACGGATAGCGTGATTTTCGAAAGCACCAAAAGCAGCCAGGACGGCCACCGGGACGCAGATTTAGGGATTGATTGCGTTCAAGTCAACCAACGCTCATGCCGGTTGGACGATAACCATAATAACAATAACGATCAGGAGCACTGTCGGGACTTCGTTCATAATCCGATAGTGGCGGCCGGTCTTCACATTTCTTCCAGCTTCGAAATCTTTGCGCCGTGCCGCACACCACATATGAAACCAAGTCATCGCCAGAACGCATGCCGCTTTGATCCACGGCCACACCTGGGACCAATCGATCATGTCCGGCGTCGAAACCATCAATAGACCAAAGACCCAGCTGGAGATCATAGCGGGGTTCATGATGGCTTTTAACAGCCGCCTTTCCATGGTCGAAAACAGGGAGTGCGTTTCGTTTTCTTGGCCAACAACCTCGGCGTGATAAACGAAAAGCCGCGGCAGGTAGAACAGCCCAGCCATCCAAGCGACAACCGAAATCACATGGAGGGCTTTTAACCAAGGATAGATATTTTGCAGTATCTCAGCCATGGCCCTGTCTTATCCGGCCTCGCCTTACAAATATATATATTAAAAGAAAGAAAAGATGATGTGTTTGTAAGGCCTGTGGATAGTGGGGATTATTAAGTTATCCTGACGTTTGTCCTCATTGGGATAATTTATACAGTGATAAACGGGCGCCTGTGTAACCGACATAAAATCAATTACTTTCAATAAATTACGCTATTCACCACGCCCTAAAGTCTGTTGATAGTTCGGGGAAAAATAAGTGGAGGTCGATTGACCACAGGGTTGGGCGAAGCTTTATCATCATAGAACGAAATTCTGATTGTTCTCGTGGTTCGACCGAAACACGGGTATGGAATTTGCAGGAGCCAAGGATTCACATTTCTGCACTCAGAGTCACGCACATGATTACTCACATAGATGTCCCCAGATGACCGATTTGATT
>CAYPVG010000188.1:0-3538 GCA_964414085.1 uncultured Boseongicola sp.
TCCCACTGGGCCGTGATATCTGGATGGCAACCTTCCTGGCCACAGGTTTCCGAACGGGCAAGATCCAGGTCGTCCAGAAAGCCCTCATGGGCCAAGATCGACTGGGATGAGGCCAGGGGATTGTCCTGCCCAGTATCGAGATAAACACCTGGACGATTTAGCCAGGGCAGCGCGATGACAAGTAGCTAAAGTCCAACACCCCCAAGTAGCGTCAGCGAAAGCGGGTGGCGCAGGGCAACCCGCGCCCCTCTTTCATCCGGCCCGCGGGGGGTTGGATTTCAAACCGCGCATGCACCGATAAAGAGTGCGAAAATAAGCGCCAATTCGACGGGGAACGTCACTCATGACGACACTTGCCGACCAACCGGTCAAGGCTACTGATGGGTCGTTCAAGCTATCGATGCTTCTGAACGATACCCGGTACCGATCTCTAACATTCCAGTTCATTGCCCTTGTCGCGATCATCGCCTTTATGGCGTTCGTTGGCGGCAACCTGGTTCGCAACCTTGCGGCGGCGGGCTTGAACATCTCATTTGACTTCTTGGGCGAGCCTTCTGGTTACGACATCAACCAGCGGCCGATCGCGTATGATAGTACGATGAGCCATGGTCGTGCAGCGACCGTGGGGCTTTTGAACACTTTGATTGTGGCCTTCTTGGCCTGCGTCACAGCGACCATCTTTGGCGTCGTTGCGGGTGTCTTGCGACTGTCAAATAACTGGCTTGTCGCAAAGATCATGTCTTTCTACGTCGAGATTTTCCGGAACGTTCCGGTTCTTATTTGGATCCTGATTATCTTCTCGGTGATGATTAACGCCGCCCCTGGGCCGCGCGAGTTCCGAGGAGATGATGCGACGGCTTCAATGATCCTGAATGATTCAGTCGCGATCACAAACCGCGGCGTCTATCTTCCCAAGCCGGTCTTCACCAATGGGTTCGGATCAGGAGCCGAGGAGGGTGCAGAGCTTTCGGCATTTGTCGCGAGTGGTTTTGCCAACTGGGTTTTGGTCATTGCTGTTTTGATCTTGTCCTGGTTTGTCGCCGGCCAAATTTCAGCTTGGGCCACAAGAAAACAGGAGGCGACGGGCGACCGACCGACGACCTGGTATCTGACTGCTGCAACTTGGATCGTGCCGGTTAGTATTGTTTGTCTGTTCCTTGGATTGACGTGGCAATACCCCGAGCTGAAGGGCTTTAACTTCAGAGGTGGTATCACCATTCTCGGGTCTCTGATCGCATTGTGGTTCGCGCTGGCGATCTACACCGGGGCGTTTATCGCCGAGAACGTGCGTGCAGGTATCCTCGCCATCTCGAAGGGTCAGACTGAAGCGGCTGCCGCGCTGGGCCTACGCCCACGCCGGATCATGTCTCTGGTTGTCCTTCCTCAGGCGCTGCGGGTCATCATCCCGCCGCTGATCTCACAGTATCTGAACATCACCAAGAACTCGTCGCTTGCTATTGCGGTGGGCTACATGGACGTCACGGGCACGCTTGGAGGCATTACGCTTCTACAGACGGGTCGCGCGATTGAGACGATCCTCTTGCTGATGCTCTTCTATCTCACAGTGTCGCTGTTGATCTCGTTCTTCATGAACATCTTCAACAACCGCATGAAGCTGAAGGAGCGGTAATATGACAGACACCAACATCTCCTTCGTTCGCAATGAACAGATACCGCCTTCGCCACCTCCGGCGCGAGAAACCGGTGTTATCAAGTGGGCGCGGGAAAACTTGTTTTCGAACTGGTTTAGCTCGGTCCTGACGATCATCGCGCTCTACGTAATTTTGCGCGTGATCTTCGGAGCATTCCCTTGGTTCTGGAACGGTATTTGGGACGCGGACTCCATCCGCGAGTGCCGGGATCTCCTTGCAGAATCCGGTGCTTCTACGGGCGCTTGTTTTGCGGTGCTTGTTGACCGTTGGGACCACCTTCTGTTCGGGTTTAACTATCCTGCAGACGCTTACTGGCGTCCAATTCTGGCATTTTTCTTGATGATCGCCGCAGCAATGCCGGTGCTGTACTACATGTATGTGCCGAGCAAGTTCCTTATTGGCACGGCTTTGTATCCGTTCATCGGGTTCTGGCTGCTTTGGGGTGGGTCTATTTGGCTGCCACTGGCTGTTCTGGCCGCGATTATCGCAACAGGATACGTCTACCGTGCTGTTGAAGGCATGAGCGTTGCCGCGCGTACCACGCTGTCGATGGGAGTTGGAGCGATCGCCGGTCTCGGCCTCGCCTACATCCTGTTCCAAGGGGCAACAGAGCTTTGGTTCATCTCGAACTCGGTTGCGTCGGCGGGTGGCTTTGCAGTGCTTGTAGGCTACCTCTTCAAGTTGCTGTCGATCTTTACGTTCGTGTTCTTCATCCCGATGGGTATCTTCATCGGGTACTCGATTTACCAGAGCGCTGAACGAGGGGGGCTGGTCACGATTGTGACCGCACTGCTCTTTATTTCGATCGCGCTGATGTATCTGGTTGGCCCGATTGCGAGCGGCATCAACAGTGTTATCCCGATCGAACTCGAAGCAGTGGAATCGCGCGCGATGGGCGGCTTCATGCTGTGCATGATGCTCGGCACCGTTTGTGTGTCGCTGTCGATCCCGCTGGGGATTGTGCTGGCGCTTGGGCGTCAGTCCAACATGCCGCTCATCAAAGGCGTTTGTG
The DNA here is from genome assembly GCA_964414085.1 of uncultured Boseongicola sp. GTDB lineage: Bacteria > Pseudomonadota > Alphaproteobacteria > Rhodobacterales > Rhodobacteraceae > Boseongicola. The sequence goes on from CAYPVG010000188.1 coordinate 2,665, forward strand.
TCGTCTTCATCGAATTCGTACGCGGTGTACCACTGATCACGCTCCTCTTTGTTGCGAACGTGATGCTGGCGTACTTCTTCCCGCCGGGTTCGGGGCTCGACCTGTTCCTGCGTGTGGTGATCATGATCACGATGTTCTCGGCGGCTTATATTGCCGAGGTGATCCGTGGTGGTCTCGCCGCTTTGCCGAAAGGCCAGTATGAAGCAGCTGACTCGCTCGGGCTCAACTACGCCCAAGCGACACGGCTGATCATCCTGCCGCAGGCTCTCAAGATCTCGATCCCAGGTATCGTGAACGTGGCCGTGGGCCTCTTCAAAGATACGACACTGGTGTCGGTGATCTCGATGTTTGACGTCGTGGGCATGATCCGCGGCCCGATCCAGCAGTCTACTGACTGGATCAGCATCTATTGGGAGGTCTACCTCTTTGCTGCCGTGTGCTTCTTCGTCATCTGCTACGGCATTTCTCAATATTCCCAGTGGCTGGAGCGTCAGCTCCGCACGGATCACAAGTAAGGAGCGCGAATTATGGCTGAAGCTGCGCAAATGAAGGTCTCTGACGAGGTCGCAATCATCATTCAGAAGATGAACAAGTGGTATGGGTCGTTCCATGTGCTGCGGGACATTGACCTGACCGTGCAACGGGGCGAGCGGATCGTGATCTGTGGCCCGTCAGGCTCGGGTAAATCAACGCTGATCCGGTGCATAAACGCACTGGAAGAGCATCAGGCAGGATCGATTGAGGTCGATGGAACGTTGTTGTCGTCGGATCTCAAGAACATTGACAAGATCCGTTCGGAAGTGGGGATGTGTTTCCAGCACTTTAACCTCTTCCCGCATCTGACGATCCTTGAGAATTGCACGCTGGCTCCGAT
>CAYPVG010000189.1:0-3030 GCA_964414085.1 uncultured Boseongicola sp.
CAAAGCATCGTGGCTTTCAGGCAAGCGATATGCGCATGTGGCAATATCAAAACCATCGAAGGCTTCTTCAAATCCAGGCCACTTATTGGCGATGACTTTCCAGTTGAAGCCTGCCTGGAAGATCGCGCGCGCCATCCCGGATAACCAGCGATCATCTGGTATCTTGGCAATCTCTTCGATTGGCAGTGGACGCGCTAGCTTCTCTTCGACCGCTTGCGCCCCGCCGTGCCGATCAACTGAGATCGCGAATATCTCGTCAAAATTGCGCATCACGCCGGCTCCAAATGAATGGTGCAGCGATCCTGATAGAACGCCACCAGATCGGCGAGCGCTTCTGCGTCCGGGATCGGTTTTTCATAGGCCCAGACCATGTTCTGCCCAGACTGACCCGCTTCGCGAACGGAGAAGTAACTCGCATCGCCCTTGAGCGGACAATGCGTCACCTTGTCGCTCTTGAGCAGATCGACGGCGATATCCGAGCGCGGAAAATACACCACCGGCAGGTAGAAATCCCGCCCGATCTCGATCAGGAAATGGGCACCCGTGCTGTCTGCCAGAATTGTTCCCTCACGCAGCGTGGCCATTGCGCGGCCGGGCACCGGCAACAACTTCATGAAATGGCGCGGTTCAGCCGGATTGTGGATCGCGCCGGACACCGTTGTATTCGGTAAATGTTCGCTAGGCATTCGTCATTCCTCGCAACGTATCGCCTGACATGACTGTAGCGAGAATCGCTCACTTGGGCACGGGTTAACGCGCGACCATCGGTTGCAGAGGGGTAGCTCGTCTGTGTTAGCCCGCGCTCGTAAGCTGCACGAACACATCCTCAAGGTCCGGTTCGCGGGTCGTCACATCTTCGATGGTGTAGCCATGCTCCTGCACCTTGGCGAGGACCTGGCCCGCGCTGGCCTGATCCCGGTCATATGTGATCTCCAAGACACGTGGATTGATCACTTCCGCCTTGGTGAAACCCGGCTCCATGACCGGGCCGCCAAGATCGCTGGCGACTGTGACGCGGACAATCTTTTCGCGCGCCATCTCGATCAGTTCGCGGGTTGGCTTCTTCGCGATCAGCTCGCCATGATTGATGATCGCGATCTGGTCACATAGCTCTTCGGCTTCTTCGAGATAATGTGTGGTCAAAACGATCGTAACGCCATCATCGTTGAGACCACGCACCAGATCCCACAGCTGCTTGCGCAGCTCGACATCAACGCCTGCGGTCGGCTCGTCGAGCACAAGGATCGGCGGCGAATGCACCATGGCCTTGGCCACCATCGGCCGCCGCTTCAGCCCGCCAGACAGGGTACGCGCATAGGCATCGCGCTTGTCCAACAGACGCACTGCTTCAAGCAGCTCTTCACTCCTTCGCTGTGACTTGGTGATGCCGTAGAACCCGCCTTGGTTCTCCAGAACTTCAAACGGCGTGAAAAACGGATCGAAGACGATCTCTTGCGGCACAATCCCGATCGAGGCGCTGGCATTACGGCGCTGCGCATCAATATCGAAACCCCAGATCTCCGCGCTGCCGCTGGTTTTCGTAACCATCCCGGCAAGAATATTGATCAGCGTTGATTTGCCTGCGCCATTGGGCCCGAGCAAGCCAAAGATCTCGCCCTGCGGGACATCGAAACTCACGCCTTTCATGGCCTGCTTGCCGGGCTCGCCCCTCACACCGGCGTAAGTCTTCTGGAGGTCTTTTATCGATATGGCAGGCGGCATAGTCATAGCGATGCGCCCTAAAGCCATTCGCGGCACACTGCAAAGCTCTTGTTAGCAGGTGTTCGCCCACGGGTGGTTTGCGAGACCCGTTGCGAATCCGCTGTGATCTCACTATCGGGATTGCTTATGAACATTGCACCGCCTGAAGTGATCACTGTCGAAACCAAACGCGTAAGCTGTGACGGCGCCAGCGCCATTCGTGGCGGCGACAATTATCGCCCAGCCGCGCTCGGCCATCCGAAAGTCTATCTCGAAATTGACGAGCACGGATATGTCGATTGCGGCTATTGCGACAGGCGCTTTGTCTTGCAAGGCGGGCCAGCTGACGGCGCAGATCATTCGGAACTTCCAGACATCTCCGAGGGTGCAAGCCCGCAATAATCTGGCGTTCATCCGGCGGATCTGTGTTATAATCCACTCATCCGCGGTTCAGCATGCTGTGATAGTCTGCGCAGTGGAGGGAATCGGCTGGAAGAGGACTCTGCATATGACTGATCTATTCAAAACAGCGCTTATTGCTTCAGCTTCGCTAAGCTTGCTCGCCGCACCCGCAATGGCGGAAGAAGACGGCAAAGACGCCGACAAGGCGGAAGTGACCGAAGGCGAGAAGGAACTTGCCAAGCTGCTCGAAGGTCGCGTTGCAGGAGAGCCGCGTCGCTGCATTCGCAACTTTCCAAGCCAGCGACTGCGCACGATCGACGAAACGGCCTATGTCTATGGCCGCGGCAACACGATCTACGTCCAGCGCACGCGTGACCCAGAGACAATCGATGACAGCGATGTTCTGGTCATTCGCTCCTTCGGCAACCAGCTATGCCGTCTGGATCAAGTCACGACGATTGATCGGTATAGCGGCTTCTTCAGCGGTGTCGTTTGTCTGGATGACTTCATCCCGTACACGCGCGTTAATGACGAAGACGACGGCTAGATAAAGCCACGAAATCCCGAAGTGATTGTGCGCCCCCGACCGGGAGGCGTACTCTCATCCGAATTGCACGGCTCGCGCCGTAAACGGCATCGATGACCGCGCTTTTTTGATGCCGGTATTTAGCCCGCTTGCATCGCGTTCATTCGCGCAAGAATGTCTTCCGCCTGTTGCATGATCCCGTCGATCAGCTCCTGACAGGTCGGAATATCGTTGATGAGGCCAGCAACCATGCCGCAAGACCATGCGCCTGCGTCCATTTCACCTTCCATCATGATGCGCGGATAGACGCCCGCGACCTGTTCGATGATGTCTTCGAACTTAAGGTCAGCGCCCTTTTCTTTTTCAATCTTCAGCAGCTCTTCGACCGCATCGTTGGTCAT
>CAYPVG010000190.1:0-15133 GCA_964414085.1 uncultured Boseongicola sp.
AATGGCGCCAACCCAATCGTACAAAATACCGAAAGCATCCCAACGATCACCGATGCCGAGGCCGTGCCACTGAGCCGCTTCGCCAAAAGGTAGCTGACCGCAAAGAACACTGCAGTACCAATCATTGCGATGTGCCCGTCACCCAACTCCCGAAAACCGGGGCGCAAAATTATCAAAGCACCAATGAAGCCGCAGGCAATCGCGAGAATGCGCCGCACCGCCAGCTTTTCCCCCAAAAACAGCGCGGCCCCAATCGAGATGTAAATCGGGGCCATGTAGTTCATCGCGGTCACTTCAGCGACCGTTATCCGCGTCATCGCATAAAACCAAAGAATGACACCGAATGTATGGGCGAGCCCGCGCCAACCGAATTGAATGATCTGACCACGCGAAAGCTTCGCCTCGCGAATGGGTCGAATCAATGGGACCAAAAATAAGAGCCCAATTGCGTAGCGCAGAAAGGCTGACTGTGCCGCTGGAAGTTCCTGTGCGCCGTGCTTCACGACGGCTGTGACGCCAACAAACAAGAAACCGGTGAGAACCATCCAGAAGACGCCAAGTGCGGGCCGGTTTGTGGAGGTTTGTTCGGTTGTTACCATGTTCGGGTTATGCGCCTGGAAGCACTCCGCCTCAAGCCGTGATAATGTACCAGGCAAGCGTCCACATGAGCAGCCCAACCAAGCCATCCAAAACACGCCACGCCGCGGGCCGTGCAAACACCGGCTGCAAAGCTGCGGCTCCGTATCCAAGGATGGGGAAAAAAACGGTCGAGGCACTTGCCGCCCCCAGCGCGAACCACCACTGGCTTGGGTCAAACTGCGCGGAAACCGACCCGACAAGCACGACCGTGTCCAAATACACATGCGGGTTGAGCCAGGTAAGTGCTATCGCTGTCAGCACGACCGCCTTTCGATCTCGACCTTCCGATTGCCCGGCCTCAAGCGCTGACTCCGACGAAATCGCTCGCCAACATGCCAGACAGCCGTAGGCGATCAAGAATGCTGCACCACCCCAGCGCATGACAGTTTCAAACAGCGGGTAGGCCCGCGCAATTGCGCCAAATCCGGCAACCCCGGCGACGATCAAAAAAATGTCGGAGAGAATGCAAACAACGACAACGGCCGTCACATGCTCTCTGCGGATGCCTTGCCTAAGGACAAAGGCATTTTGCGCGCCAATCGCGAGAATGAGGGAAAACCCAAGAGCAAATCCAGAAATGAAGGCAGTCATAGCACCATCAGCCAGTCGTATCTGCGCCTATTGACCAAACTAAGCTTCATCATGCAAATTAAAGAATATCACAGCACATGAAAATTTCTTATGTTTGAAAATGCTCAACTCGTTGCTCTGAATGCAATCATTCAAACTGGCAGCTTCGAAGCCGCAGCATCACGGCTCGGGCTTACTCAGCCAGCAGTCTCCCAGCGCGTCCGCGCTTTGGAAAATGCGTTTGGGTCCCCGGTTGTCGAGCGCACGTCACCCGTAACGCCAACCAAGCTCGGTGCCCGCCTCGCCGCACACGCAGACACGCTAGACCGGTTGAACGGTGAACTCGCCCAAGAACTTGGTCGCGATCAGGAATTGAGGATCGGGATCGCCGTCAACGCCGACAGCGTGGACACTTGGTTTCTCCCTGCGCTTTCCGGAATAAAAAACTGTACCTTCCACATCAAAATGGAGGATCAAGATCACTCGGCAGAACTATTGAGAAGCGGCCAAGTTGCAGCAGCGGTGACAACACGGGCAGAGCCGGTGCATGGCGCTGACGTCCTTTCGCTGGGGTCGTTAAGGTACCTTGCGACCGCTAGCCTCGAATTCGCGCACACTCATTTCGCCGAAGGCCTGAACCCGCAAGCACTCTCATCCGCGCCTGCTTTGATTTTCAATTCAAAAGATACGCTCCAATCCGAATGGGCGCGCCGCGTATGTGGGAAAAGGCTCCAACTCAATGCGCACTACCTGCCCAGCACCCGGGGCTTCGTGACAGCTGCCAAATTGGGAATAGGCTGGGGGCTAAACCCCGAACCGCTCGTGCGTGACGCAATCAAAAGCGGTGAACTTGTCAATCTCGCCCCAGACCTGCCGTTCGACACACCGCTGTTCTGGCAATCCAGCCGGATTGGAAAAGGGGCTCTGACCCAACTCACGAAAAACGTTAAAGCCGCCGCAAAGCGGTACCTCATAAACGGGTAGCCCAGCCGCTTACAGCTGTTCCATGACCTCGTCTGAGATATCAAAATTCGCCGTTACACGCTGAATGTCGTCATCGTCTTCCAGTACTTCGATCAGCCGGAAAAGTTTCTGAGCACCTTCCAGATCAAGCTCGGTCGTTGTGCTTGGCTTCCAGATTAGTTTGGTCGACTCGGCTTCACCCAGCTCGGCCTCAAGCGCTGTTGACACCTCGTTCAAATCCGTGTCGGCACAATAAATCGTATGGCCATCATCGGCGCTTTCAACGTCTTCCGCACCGGCCTCAATAGCCGCCATCATGACGGTATCTTCGTCTCCGACGTCTGCGGGATAAATGATCTCGCCGGTGCGCTCGAACATGAACGAAACTGACCCTGTTTCCCCAAGGTTACCGCCGTGCTTTCCGAAAGTAGAACGTACAGTGGACGCCGTGCGGTTACGATTATCTGTCATCGCTTCAACGATGACCGCAACACCGTTCGGGCCATAGCCCTCGTAACGGATTTCCTCATACTCATCGCCCTCGCCTGCCTGGCTCTTGCTGATGGCGCGTTCAATCACATCTTTCGGGACGGAATTTGACTTTGCTTCCTTCACCGCAAGGCGCAAACGCGGATTTTTCTCAGGGTCGGGATCACCCATTTTAGCGGCAACTGTGATCTCTTTTGACAGCTTGGAGAACAGTTTCGAGCGTGCAGCATCCTGGCGGCCTTTGCGGTGCTGAATGTTTGCCCATTTTGAATGGCCTGCCATGCCTCATCTCCCCAATTTTCGCGGTTTGCTTCTTCTAGTCGGGCCGCGTTTGGACCTCAAGTCCTCTAAGCGGGCCCCGCAAAAACACGCAAATTGCCACAAATGCGTCGAAAATTCTCCAAATCGAACTGCTAGAACCTTCCGCAAGTCAACGAGTGACACCCTTTAGCGAGTATAGAAAATGATTCTCCTTCGTCTCCTCCCCGTTTGCGCCTTGGCCATTGCGACGCTTGCAATCGCGGCTCCAGAAACAGCTCATGCGAACTCATGCGCCCCACAGCAAACAAAGTTGGAATGCGAACGGCATGACAGAAGTGATCGCATTGCTGCTAAAGAGGCTCGTACCGCCGCGAAATCGATCGAGGTAACCACCACAGAGCCCGAAACCAAAAGCGCCAGCAAAGCTGAAAAACTAGCGAAGAAGGCTGAGAAGGCACAAAAGAAGGCTGAGAAACTGACCAAAAAGGCCGATAAGCAAGCGAAAGCCGCTGAGAAGGCCGCAAAGAATGCTGCCAAAAAAGCAGAAAAGGCCGCGAAGAAAGCTGAAAAGGCTGCAAAAAAGCCAACCGAAAAGAATGTGAAGGCCGCCGAGAAAGCTGCCGAAAAGGCGGAAAAAGCTCAGAAAAATGCCGAAAAGAAAGCCGACAAGGCTGACAAGACGGCAAACAAAGCTGAGAAGGCCGCCGATCGAGCCGAAAAGCTTGAGAAAAAAGCCGCCGACGCAGCAGATTGATCCGCGGATCCTGGCCCTATAGCGGCCAGATCACTGGGATCATCAACGACGCCAAAAGGCCGATTGATAAGTTCAGTGGTATTCCGACCTTCAGGAAATCGCTGAACTTATATCCACCAGGACCGTAGACCAGCATATTGGTCTGATACCCGATCGGGGTCGAAAAGGCCGCCGACGCTGCTACCATGACGGCAATGACCAAAGGTCTCGGATCGAGGCCGAGGGATGTTGCAAGCCCAATCGCGATGGGCGTCACAACAACGGCGACCGCATTGTTAGTGACCAACTCGGTCAACACCGAAGTCAGCAAATAAACCGCCCAGACAATCGCCCACGGGGGCAAATCTCCGAGTATTGGAGCAATCGCTTCGACAATCATGGCAACAGCACCGGTCGCCTCCAATGCGGCCCCAATTGCGAGCATGGAAAAAATCAACGCCAGCAGCCGTCCGTCGATCATGTCAAAGGCTTCTTCTGCGTCCACACAGCCCGACAGCAAAACAACCGCCACGGCCAGAATCGCCAAAAGAAAGATCGGTGCCACCCCAAATGCCGCCAATAAGACGATGCCAAACAATGCGGCAACGGCGACAGGTGCAAGCCCACGCCTGTAAGCGCGCTCAGTAGGATGGCTCACATCCGTCAACCGCATATCAACAGCCAATCGCTGAACGTCTTCCGGCGCACCCTCCAACAAAAGGGTGTCGCCAACGCGCACAACCAGATCATCCAGCTGCCGTCCAATGTTCTGTGACTTCCTGTGCACCGCCAATGGGTAAACACCATATCGACGACGAAGCCGCATCGCCCCGAGCGACCTGCCCACCATCCGGCAGCCCGGTGTGATAAGCACCTCGACCGTGGTCGTCTCCACTGACCCGAGTTTATCAACTGTGCGCAGCTCTTTTGATTGCTGCAGGCCAAGCGCTTCCGCCATCGGAGTGCGCAAAACAACTCGGTCGCCCGCGTGCAACTCAACCGCATCTAGATTACGCCGAAGTGACGCATCTCCGCGCAACACATCGATCAATCGCACGCCATCGCGCTTGAACAAGTCAACGGAGCGCGCCGACTGGCCAATCAGATCACTGTCTTCCGGGATTGCGACTTCGGTGAAGAATTTCATCTTCGAACGATCTGACAGTATCGCTGCCATCGACTCGCGCTCCGGCAAAAGCCGTGGCGCGACATATCGCAGATAGATCATGCCCCAGATCACCAGCACGATGGCGAGTGGCGTCACTTCAAAGATTGAAAACGCCGCCAAGCCATTCGCGCGTGCCACACCGTCCACCAAAAGGTTCGTGGACGTTCCAAGAAGCGTCAGTGTGCCGCCAAGGATCGCACCATAAGAAAGCGGTATCAGCAGTTTGGACGCAGGCAGCCCAAGCTTACCGGCCAGTTGCACAAAGACAGGGATCATCACGACGACCACAGGTGTGTTTGACACAACCGCAGAAGAAATCACAACGAATCCCATCAATCCAGCCAAAGCCGCTGCGGGTCTCACCCCCGCCTGCCGCTCGACTTGGCTGGTAAACCAACTCAATGCCCCTGTTCTGACGAGCGCCCCCATAACAATGAACATTGCGGCAATGGTCCATGGGGCCGGGTTCGACAGCACTTCCAACCCCTTTTCGTAGGGTAAGAGTCCCAGCACCAGCATCACGGCAACACCGCCGATGGCCACCACTTCGGCTGTCCAACGTTCCCAAAGGAACATGGCAAACATCGCGGCAACCACCAAAAGGGCGAGAAGCGAAGCGGTATCGTTCGAAAAGTCAAATATCGGCGTCATATCGCCTTAAGTCTTGCCTCTTTCGCCCAACTCCACAAGCGCCGCGCGCGGGCTCGGCTGAACAAGGAACACACCGCCCAAAATAACAGCCATCGCAGCCCAAACCCATACGGAATAAGACTCCCCCAGAATAAGCATTGCCCAACCGACCCCAAAACCGGTCACCAGATAGCTCACCTGGACAGCGAAAACCGGGCCAGCGCGTCCAACCATCCAAACGTAGGCCGTATAAACCAAGACGTGGATGATCGAGCTGATAATCAAGGCGATTTCTGGCGCACCCCAAGGCCCGCGGGGGTCAATGAATTGCCCAGACGCCACAGCGACCGGAAATGCGAGGACGGCACCGACAATCGACGCACCAAAAAGCACATCAACCGGCTGCAGCCCTCCAAGCCCCCACTTGGCAACTATATTGCCTTCAAGTCCGTAGAAGAACGGCGCAATCAAAGCCAACGGTATAAACACAACCATCGCCCGCTCCGGCAAACTCGCTTCAGGACCCACGATTAGCAAAACACCCGCCAGACCAAGCGCAAGGCCGCTAAAACGGACCCATTTGAACTTTTCATTGCCCAACAAGATTGCGATCGGAAACGCGAACAAAGGTACCAACGAAAGCAAGATCGAAATCAACCCTGACGGCAAGTATCGCAGCGCCTCATATGTGGCCGAGTTCGGCAACAAAGTCCCAATTAACGCGATCAATGCATACAGCCGGATTGCCGGTCCAGTCAGGACCAAACGTCGTCTTCGCACCACTTGAATCAGCGCCATCACAAGCGCACCGATGACCATTTGCCAAAAGATCAGACCGATGTGTCGGTAGCCCGCACTCACCGCGATTTTAGCAAGCGGCTGCGTCACGCCCCAACCAGCCCCCATTAGGGCCAGACACGCCATCAGGAAAAACCGTTCCCTCACTCGGGAATTGACGTCTGCAATCGCCCACCTTCGCGGATCATCTCAACCGATGTCGCTTTACCAGTCCGATCGTCCGTCACGACGAAAAGTCCCGAAAGAGTCGCCTCGCCGGACGCAGGCTCAAAACGCCCCTTGCCCATGCCGGTTACGAAACGGCGCAAAGGCTCGGCCTTATCCATTCCAATGACCGAATTGTAGTCGCCACACATCCCTGCGTCCGACTGGAATGCGGTTCCGCCCGGCAAAATCATCGCATCCGCCGTCGGAACGTGCGTGTGCGATCCGACAACAACGCTTGCGCGCCCATCACAGAAGTGACCCATACCCATCTTCTCGCTGGTCGCTTCGCAATGCACATCCAGAACAATCGCCTGAACCATTCCGCGAAGCGGATGCGTCCTCAACACGTTGTCGACCGCAGAGAACGGATCGTCGAAGGCGCGTTTCATAAACACTTGTCCAAGCACTTGAGCAACGAGCACCTTACGCCCGCCAGGCGCATCAAATACTCGCGCACCAACACCCGGAGCTTGCTTGGCGTAATTCATCGGACGAATGATGCGGGGTTCGCGATCGATATGGGTCAACATATCCTTTTGATCGAAGGCATGATCTCCAAGCGTGAGAACATCCACACCGCTGTTCAGAAGCAACTTGGCATGGTCTCCGCTAAGCCCGGCACCAGCAGTCGCATTCTCGCCGTTCAACACCACAAAGTCCGCGCGAAGACGTGCCCGTAAATCCGGCAGACGATCCTGGATCGCCGCGCGGCCAGACCGACCAACAACATCACCTAAATAGAGAATACGCATCCCTTGGCCCTACTCCTGCGTTTCTTCCAAAGCAAGCGCCGTTATTCAGCTGCCGGAAAGCGTCGCACGCCAACTTCTGTGACAATCGCATCCAAAGGCTGATCTGTAGGCTCAATGGGCAGTTCCTCGACACATTGCGCCTCATAGGCAAAACCAACTGCAGTCACCGGACCAAGCGGTCTCAGCTTGTCCAATGTCCGATCATAATGGCCCGCCCCATATCCCAAACGATGGCCCCGCTCATCGAAAGCAAGCATGGGAACGACAAGGACCTGAGGAATAACTTCCGTCGTATCTGCCGGAACCTCCACACCAAAACTGTCTGCAATCATCGCGACACCCGGGGCCCAGGGGCGAAAAACGAGCGGCGCGTAGCCTACTGTCACAGGCAAGCACACGTCCCGCACACCCGCCAACTCCTCAAGCAAAGGTCGCGGATCAATTTCCGTTCTGATCGGCCAATAGAACGACACGCGCCCTTCGGTGGAGGCAACAAAGTTGCGAAGATGCGCAATAGCCACAGATGCGTCGACGCTGCCATGTGCTTTAGCCCGCAGCGCTGCAGCTGCCTTTCTCAACGCCTTTTTGTCCATCAGAGCAGCACCACCGTTGCCAGACCCAAAAACGCAAAGAAACCAACAACATCAGTAACGGTCGTCACGAAGGTGCCCGAAGCCAAGGCAGGATCGACGCCCACCTTGTCTAGTGCAATCGGAACAAGGACGCCCGACAGACCTGCCACCAAAAGGTTGATTACCATGGCAATGGCTATCACGACCCCAATCATTGGCGAGCCAAACCAGATCACCCCAACGACGCCCATAACGACCGCAAAAATCAACCCGCTCAGCAAACCTGCGACAGCCTCTCGACGTACAACCCGAAACGCGTTCGATCCCGTGAGGTCACGCGTCGCCAAGGCCCGGACAGCAACCGTCATCGACTGTGTTCCTGCATTGCCCCCCATCGATGCAACTATCGGCATCAAAACCGCAAGGGCCACAACGGCCTCCAACACATCTTCGAAGATCGAAATCACAAGCGACGCGAGGATCGCTGTAGCCAAGTTCACCCCCAGCCACGGGAAACGCCTCTTCACGATCTCCAATGTCGAATTGGACAGGCTTTCATCACCCACACCGCCTAGGCGCAGAACATCCTCTTCGTGCTCCTCGTCCAGAACGGCCATCGCATCGTCGATAGTGATAACGCCCGCCAACCTGCCGTCTTCGTCAACGACGGGCGCAGTGATCAAATGATACTGGTTAAAAGCGTAGGCGACGTCACCCTCGTCTTCTTCCACTTCAAACGTGCGAAAGCTGTCTTCGAGAATTGCGCTCAGCAACACCTCTCGGCGGGACGACATCAAACGGCCGAGTGTCACATAGCCCGTCGGGCGGTGACGGGGATCCACCAATACGATGTGGTAAAACTGTTCGGGCAAGTCTTCATGCGCACGAAGGTGATCAATCGCATCTCCAACCGACCAATGCTCCGGCGCAATCACGACTTCGCGCTGCATCAACCGACCCGCGGAAAACTCCGGATAAGCCAGAGCCTGCTCAACGGCGATCCTGTCAACGACATCCAGCGCATCAAGAACCGCCTCGTGCTGGCTCTCGTCCAGGTCCTCGAGGATGTCGACGACGTCATCCGATTCAAGTTCGCGAACCGCCTCCGCCAGAACCGTTGGCTCTAGGGTCTCGACCACCTCGTCGCGAATATCCTCGTCAATTTCCGAAAGGATTTCCCCATCGATATAGTCACTGGCAAGCTGTAGTATTCGGACGCGATCGTCCGAGCCAACTTGTTCGAGAAGGTCAGCAATGTCAGCCGGATGAAGCGGCTCCAATACCTCAATCAGTCGAACGCGGTCGTTGGCTTCTGCTGCATCAACCGCGGAGGCAACCACTTGATTACGAAGCGCATAATCGTCTTCGGTTTCGTCATCCGGGCGCTCAATTTTGTCGGTTTGATCAGTCATCACAAAACGCCCCTGCTCACCTCACGCCGCAAACTTATGCGAACTGAACCGTGGACAACAGTGTCGAGACAACATTTACCATAGTTACGACAGAAAAAGAGACGCCCAAATGCCCCAAAAGACCCTTCTCTTAGGCCAAACGCTCAGCTTCAATGGAGATCCGTTCCAAGAAGGGCTAAGCGCGGCACAGCATGAGCACAGCGGTGCGGTTCTTATCGACGACGGGATAATCGCTGCGAAAGGCACCGCAGACCAGCTGAAAGCCGCGCACCCCGATGCGGTGCAATGCGATTACGGAGAGGGCCTAATTCTACCAGGTTTCGTGGATGCGCACGCGCATTTTCCACAAACAGCGATCATCGCCAGTTGGGGGAAACGACTGATCGACTGGTTGAACGGATACACCTTCCCCGAAGAAATGCGCTTCGGCGATGTCGACTACGCAGCAGAAATCGCCGGGCGCTACTTCGATCTCACACTCGCTCATGGCACGACCACAACGACGAGCTTTTGTACCATCCATCCTGAGAGCGTCGATGCATACTTCTCGGCCGCAGCCGAACGCAATCTGTGCGCGGTTGGAGGCAAAACCTGCATGGATCGAAACGCGCCAAAGGCCCTAACCGACACGGCACAATCCGCCTATGACGACAGCAAGGCTTTGCTGGAGAAATGGCATGGGTGCGCCCGCGCCGTCTACGCAATCACACCAAGGTTCTCGCCCACATCCACGCCCGATCAGCTCCAAGCCTTGGGCGCGCTTTGGGCCGAACACCCTGATTGCCCGATGCAAACTCACCTGAGCGAACAAGTCGAAGAAATTGCCTGGGTTAAAGAACTCTTCCCCAACGCCAAGGACTACCTTGATACTTATGAGGCCGCGGGTCTAATTGGCCCAGGAGCTCTCTTCGGACACGCTATCCACCTGACCGAACGCGAACGCGCGCGCCTGTTGGAAACCGACTCTGCCCTTGTACACTGTCCGACATCCAATACGTTCATCGGTTCCGGCCTTTTTGATATGGATGGCCTCAAAAGCGCCGGGCAGAATGTCGGCCTCGCAACGGACACAGGCGGCGGGTCGTCGTTTTCCATGCTGCGCACCATGGCCGCGGCCTATGAGGTTGCACAGCTGAACGGACGCGCCCTCCACCCGGCAGAGCTCATTTGGCTTGCGACGACAGGCTCCGCCAAGGCGCTCCGCTTGGATCACAAGATCGGCACGCTCGAATCCGGCACGGACGCCGACATTGTTGTGCTCGACCTCGCCTCTTCACCAGCCATTGCGCAGCGCGCGGACCACGCCGAAACGATCTGGGAAGCGGTATTCCCTACAATCATGATGGGCGACGACCGCGCCATCAAAGACGTGCGCGTCATGGGTCAATCCATTGCCATAAAGACTTAACGCCTCCGGTGGAGGTACTTGAAAAAGGGTGAAATGGCCAAGTTCCGCCCCGCCCTTCCCTTCGTGCAAACGAAAGTGAAGGCAGGGCGTCACCCTTTTACGGCTATCGGCTCCTCAGCCAGTACCGCGCAACCGCAATAGGCCGTTAACGTTAATGCTCCGTTGCCAGAAATAGCGCGCAGCCTTTCAATTCACACTTTCAAAAACTCCGATAGGCAGAACGCTTGCGGCAAGAATCCCCCTTTGCGTTTTGGCGCACCCCTGCCATTGATGGTTTGATGCTGACCTTTGCCCTAGCCGTCTTCTTTTTGATCATCACACCGGGGCCCGGTGTGCTATCGCTTGCAGGCGTCGGTGCAGCCTTTGGTTTCAAGCATGGCAGCCGGTACCTGCTTGGACTATTCATCGGCACCAACCTCGTGTGCATGAGCGTCATCACCGGCCTCGCGGCTGTGATGTTGGCCGACGAACGCGTCCGCACTGTGTTCTATGTCGTTTCGGTGGGGTATTTGCTTTACTTGGCCCTGCGCATCGCGCTGGCGGGTTCAAAGCTTGCCTTTATTGAACGCGCAGCGCCTCCCGGCGTCAAAGGCGGAATCCTGCTTCAGGCTGTGAATCCCAAAGCCTACGCTGTAAACACCGCACTCTTCGCAGCGTTCGCCTTCCTGCCCGAGCAACCCGGTCTCGAAGTCGCCATTAAGCTCGCCATCCTCAATGTTATCTGGACTGCTATACATTTTCTGTGGCTCTGGGCCGGGATAACTCTCAAACGCCTGGACCTTCCGGAGACCCGTCAGCGCGCCATCAACGTCGCAATGGCCATATCTATGGTCATTGTCGTAGCTCTCGCGGCTCTGGCGCCGCACTAGTCCATCAAACGACGCACCAACATTTTGGACTCAGCAAAAACGTGTTCATGGTCGATGGACAGCATCCGTCCGTCGGCAACAACCTGTCTACCCTCGACGTAGACCGCGCATGCGCGAACCGGCCCGGCAAGAAGCAACGCGGCGACATCCCATGATCCTGCGCTTTCTACTCCTGAGACATCCCAAACAGCCACATCCGCTCGATATCCATTGGCCAGCTTTCCGATGTCATCGCGGCCCAATACTTCCGCGCCGCCGACTGTCGCGATCTCTAGTGCCTCGCGGGCTGACATCTGATCTGCGCCGCCAGACACGCGTTGCAACAACATGGCTTGTCGTGCCTCAGCAACCAAGGACGCCATGTCGTTCGACGCCGAACCATCAACCCCCAGGCCAACGGGCACGCCCGTGTCACGCATTGCACGAACCGGCGCAATACCAGAGCCCAAACGGCAGTTCGAGCACGGACAGTGCGCAACACCGGTTCGGCTTTTCGCAAAAAGATCAATCTCTTGCGCGTCGAGCTTCACGCAATGCGCATGCCAAACGTCTTCTCCGGTCCAGCCCAATTCCTCGGCATACTGACCGGGTCGGCACCCAAAGCTCTCAAGCGAATAGGCGATGTCCTCATCATTTTCCGCAAGATGGGTATGGAGCCGCACACCCTTGTCCCGCGCCAGGATCGCCGCATCCCGCATCAGTTCCCGGCTAACCGAAAACGGCGAACACGGAGCCACGCCTACGCGGACCATCGACCCGGGGTTAGGATCATGAAACGTGTCGATGACGCGAATACAGTCCTCCAGAATGGAAGCTTCATCTTCGACGAGCCTATCTGGCGGCAATCCGCCAGCACTTTCTCCGATCGACATAGACCCACGCGTTGGATGAAACCTCATCCCAACCTCTTGCGCCGCCCAAATCGTATCGTCCAGTCGAGAGCCATTTGGGTAAAGATAAAGATGATCTGAACTCGTGGTGCACCCCGACAAGGCCAATTCCGACAACCCAAGGAGCGTCGAAACGCGCATCTCCTCTGGCCCGAATTGCGCCCAGATCGGATAGAGCGTCTTCAACCACCCAAACAGCAAAGCATCTTGCCCACCCGGAACAGCCTTAGTGAGCGTTTGGTACAAGTGATGATGTGTATTCACCAAGCCCGGAGTGATGACGCAGCCGGTCATGTCGTGAACATCAGCGTCTAAAGCCTCTAGACCAAGACCGACCGTTTCCACCACTCCATCCCGCAGCAAAACATCGCCACCGACGATGTCCGGCCCATCCATGGTGATCACCACATCGGCACCACGCAAAAGCGTCGCGGAACTCATGCGTTCAGCAATGCAAGTGCTGCCGCGTGCAATTCTGGCGTACCGGCCGCAACGACTTGCCCGCCCTCATGCGCTGGCGCGCCAGACCATGTCGTGATCCGGCCTCCGGCGGCCTCAATAACCGCAATGGGCGCTTGAATGTCATACGACTGCAGTCCAGCCTCGATCACCAAATCCACATGCCCTGCTGCCAGCAATGCGTAAGCGTAGCAATCGCACCCATATCGCGTCAGCTTCACCTCGCCAGCAACACGCTCGAACCGTTTTCTCTCGTCAAGCGTTCCGACTTCCGGAAACGTCGTGAATAACGTGGCATCTTTCAACGCTTCGACGCGACGCACTCCAAGTAACCGCGCGCCGGTTGGCCCAGTCATGTCGGACCGTCCGCCCCCTCCGTAGAACCGCTCCCCGATGTAGGGCTGATCAATCACACCAAGAATGGGACCATCCACATTCGAAACCGCAATCAAAACGCCCCAAGTCGGCGTTCCGGAAATGTAACCGCGGGTCCCATCGATCGGGTCAAGAACCCAGGTGAGTCCGGTTGTTCCGCTTTTGCTGCCGTGCTCTTCACCCAAAATGGCGTCGTCTGGACGACGTTCGGCGAGTATCGCACGCATCGCCTCCTCGGCAGACCTATCCGCAACGGTCACAGGATCGAAATCCGCCCGCTTACTTTCCGCAACAAGGTCGACAGCGCGAAAGTGCTTTAACGTTTCTGCCCGTGCAGCATCCGCCAACGCATCCGCAACTTCCCAAAGCTCATCGAAATTTGGTGTTGGCAAAAGAAAACCCCCGCGGCGGATGGAACAGGGGTTTGCGTAAAGTGACCCAATGCCTGGGTCAAGCTATGTGCGTCAGGCGACGTCGCTTAGCACACGGGCAAGCTCGAAGAGCCGGCGGCGCTGAGTTTCAGGTATCGCATAGTAGGATCGGACCAACTCCAAGGCTTCTTTGTCGGCCAAAATGTCGCCCGGGATCGAGTGATCATCGACAGGCGCAGTCGCCTCATTGCTCAGACCATCGAAGAAGAAGCTCACTGGAACGCTCAAGGTTTCCGCGATATCCCAAAGCCGAGAAGCCGATACGCGGTTCATTCCGGTTTCGTACTTTTGGATCTGCTGGAACTTGATTCCAACGTGCTCAGCCAACTGTTGTTGGGTCATACCCACCATCCATCTGCGATGGCGAATACGCTTTCCAACGTGAACATCAACGGGGTGCTTCATAACTGGCTCCCTATACAACCACGAATATACATGCGCCGAATTGATACAACTTTGATAGGTGTCTTTTTGGTTAGGTCGCACGCATTTGATGACGTTGAGATAATAAATCCGCAAATTCAGCACAATAATTCATTTGATCACATTAATTTTCGGTTATTTATCATAAGACTATGGGCAATCGTTCGGTGTCGGCGGATGTCCGTAGCGTGTCGGCGAATTGCTGCACATTGAGCCAGAAGTGAAACATATTGCTCCATTTACAGGGTGTTTGGCATGAAACTTATCCGCGTTGTCGCACCGAATTCCCCACCGGTACTTGCAAAAAATGATAGCCCGGCCACCTCTCCCGACCAGGTGAAGGTAAGGATTTCCACCACTGCCCTGAACTTTGCGGATCTCCTGATGATGCAGGGAAAGTATCAGGATAACCCTTCATTTCCGTTGACACCGGGTCTGGAGCTTTCTGGCGAAGTGATCGAAACAGGTGCAGAAGTCAGCGACATTCACGTCGGTGACAGAGTGGCGGCAATCACCGGTCAAGGGGGGCTCGCCGAAGTGGCGGTTGTAGATGCGCAGCGCATCGCGGTATTGCCAGATACAATCGACAACGAAACAGCTGCAGCCTTTCAGATCACCTATGCCACCGCTCACATCGCGTTGGTGCGAAGGTCGCGCATCCAGGCGGAAGAAACTGTCGTCGTCCTGGGAGCTGCCGGCGGCGCAGGCCTAGCGGCCGTTGAGGTCGCCAAGGCTAAGGGGGCAACCGTGATTGCTGTCGCACGAGGCACGGAACGGTTAGAGGTCGCCCGCGCGTCCGGCGCTGATCATGTCATCGAAGGCACGACCGAGGGTGTTGCGGAAGCACTTGAAGCCGTCGCACCATTTGACATCGTGTACGATGCAGTTGGTGGACTGGATGGCACCGCCGCCGCCCGCCGACTTCGCCCGGAGGGTCGCCACATCCTGATTGGATTCGCCAGCGGCGATCACCCGACTCTGAAACCCAACCACCTGCTGGTGAAAAACGTCGACGCGATTGGCGTAAACATCTCAGCCTATCCCAAGATGAATCCTGTGTCCTTGAGGCAAAGCATTGAGGAAC
>CAYPVG010000191.1:0-6256 GCA_964414085.1 uncultured Boseongicola sp.
GTACGTCAGGTCGTGCTCGCGGGCGACTTTGGCGATGACTGCATCTTGCAGCTCAGGGATGCCGTCGACAGCCGGGTAGCGGGTTTCCCCCCGATCGATCGCGGCTTTCGCGGCCTCGCGGATGTTTTCCGGCGTGGGAAAGTCGGGTTGACCGGCGCCAAGGCCGATGATATCTTTGCCAGCTGCCCGCAATTCACCCACAAGCGCTGTCAAAGCGACCGTTGGTGAGGGCTTTACGCGGTCCAGTGTCGCAGAAAGGAAAGCCATGGTCGTCCTCGTTAAGCAAAGTGGTCTAGGGGTGTCATAGAAAGCGATTCATAGCCCTGCAAGCCGTAAGGATACTTTCATGACTGAAGCGATCACAGAGAACTGGTTTTCCGACGATGCTGCAACGTTTGGTGATCGTGTGGCGGCCGCCCGCGAAGCGCAGGGCCTTTCTCAGAAAGAGCTAGCCAAACATCTCGGCGTCGCGCTCAAAACGCTCGAGGCTTGGGAGAACGATCTGGCAGAGCCTCGTGCCAACAAGCTTCAGATGATGGCAGGCCTTTTGAACGTGTCGATGCCTTGGCTAATGACTGGTGAGGGAGAAACGCCCGAGGAGCTTGTGACTCAACAGTCTCCGGCCGATCTGACTTCGCTGATGACTGAGATGCGTGTCCTGCGGAACCAGATGGTTCAGGCGGCGGATCGCATCGGCGTGCTGGAAAAGCGCTTGAAGAATGCGATGTCGGATCGCGCCGCATGAGCGAAACCCGCGACATCCGGTTGAAGCGTTTGCGCATCCGGTCGTGGCGGCGCGGCATGCGCGAAATGGATATGCTGCTCGGGCCTTTTTCTGACGGGCCACTTAAAGAACTGAGTGACACCCAGCTTGATATCTATGAAGAGCTCCTGTCGGAGAACGATCAGGAGATTTATCGCTGGGTGAGCGGGCAGGCGGAAACTCCCGAGCAGTATCAATATCTTATCGGTCAGGTTTTGACATTATCCAAAGCTTCGTCGTCGAGTTGAGACGCATTCGAAGCGATTTTTTCCTGCTTTAACGCTATTTTGGGACTTTGCGCCGAAATCTCTGTCCAACGAGCAGATGGGCGGAGAGACCTGACAATGAGCATGCATCAACACGTCGGAGAGACGGCGACAGCGTCACCCTTCAAGAAGGATTATTTGGAAAGCCTCGCGCTTATAGAGCGGCTACACCGGCTCCTTCTTGATGTGATCAAGGATGAATTTGAGCGCCTTGGGGTTCTAGAGATCAACGCGGTGCAGGCGTTGCTTCTCTTCAACATCGGCGACCACGAAGTCACCGCTGGCGAGCTGAAGTCGCGCGGATATTATCAAGGATCTAATGTGTCCTATAACCTCAAAAAACTGGTCGAGATGGGGTTTATGCATCACCAAAGATGCGAGATCGATCGTCGATCCGTTCGTGTCCGCCTGACCGACAAAGGCAGGGCGGTTCGCGAAGTGGTCGACGAGCTGTTTTCGCGCCATGCGGACGGGCTGATTGATTCACCCAGCAGCGGGTCCGATACCATCGTGTCGATTAATGGCGCATTGGGCCGGGTTGAGAGGTTCTGGAGCGATCAGATCCGCTACATCTATTGACCGCTGGGTTCGTACGCCGCACGGATCGGTGCTGTATCTGCTGATTGGGGCTGTGGCGCGGCTCCGAGGGGGCGCGTAGCCAGTTCCCGCAGGAGCTTTTGGGTCATCGCCCGTGCATAATCTTGGTAGCCCAAGGCCACTTCCACAAACGCGCCCGGTCCATGGATGATACGTGCTTGGAAATAAGCCGAAAGCTCGGCTACGCCGTCGTACGTGCGGTCTTGCGTTTCCGCAGAGTCATCCGCGACAACAAGGGCATTCACGTTCATGGTGCCCAATTTCCCAATGCTTCTAAGCCGGTGGGGTAGGGGCCAATCATTGTTTTTGCCGTCGGCCGAGATGTCCAGCGTTTGATCCCAGCAGAGGGGCGCGCGGGTCATCAGCCGAGCTCCGTATTCAAGGGCCGCGCCGACGCCAGTGGCCTCTGGCGCTGTTTCGCGTTCCCAGGCCATTAATCTGTTTTGCACTGCGGTGACATCTGCGGGTCCTATCAAAGGTGTCCAATCGAGGATCAGACGTTGATACGACGCGGCAGACCATTCGTAGATCGCCAGATAGACCGGAACTTCCGGCACCTGGAACAGGACGGACTGCACGGCTGGGTCACCAAGAGCGCCCGCTATACCGTGGGTTTGTTGCTTGTATTCGCGTGCGTTGACCGACCCGGACACGTCCAAGGCCAAAGCCAATGCCAGACGACAAGCAGAATTGGCGGGAGCGGCTAAACCAAAGGCAAAAGCAAGCGCGGCGCATAGCCCCAACGCGCGCAGGCGTATCGGGGCATGCGCCTTATCTGAATGGCGACCCGAAAGGATCACCAGTGTCCAGTGTTTTCCATGCTCGCCCAAGGTTCTTGCTTGGGCAGATCATCGCCCCGCTGAAGGAGCTCGATTGAGACATTGTCCGGCGAACGCACAAAGGCCATATGCCCGTCGCGTGGAGGACGATTGATGGTGATCCCATTGTCCATCAGATGCTGACACGTGGCGTAGATGTCATCGACGCGGTAGGCTAGATGTCCAAAGTGGCGGCTGTCTGATGGCAGACCCTCGTCGCCGTCCCAGTTGTATGTCAGTTCAACATGTGCGTTTTCCTGACCTGGCGGTGTCATGAACACCAGAGTGAAGCGGCCGCCTTCGCTATCGTAGCGGCGCGTCTCTTCGAGACCGAGTAGCTTGTAGAATGCGATAGACGCGTCGAGGTCTTTCACACGGACCATTGTGTGCAGGTATTCAATGCCCATTTTTGTCTCCCAATTTTCTGATCAACCGGTTGAGGCACCGGGTTTGATCAGACAATAGGACGGGTCACTGGGATTGGCGAGAGTATGCGACCACCATCTGCGGTCAAAAACGCGAGACCGCTGTAACGCCAAGACTGAGACTGTCGGTATCCCAAAGATCAACTTCCGAATTGGTTCGGTTCCAACCAAATTCTGCGCGGGGCTGGAAGCCAAAGTAGGAGATGTCAGTAAACGTTAAACCGGCGCGGACCGACGCAGAAATATCCTGACGCCCATTGTCGAGTGTGCCGAAGTAGTCAAAGTCAGGCAGGTCGCGCCAAGCGACGCTCAAAGAAAGATCCGGGCGCGCACCAAGAAGCTCTTCCTTGAAATTCAGGCGCGTCCGTAGTTCGACGCGGTGCCCGTTCACCGTATTCGCTTGGCTGTTGTAGTTGGTCAGCGTGGTCCCGATTGACCAAGCCAATGTATCACTGCTCTTTGGAAAATAGTCGACACTCAGGGCCGTGTTGAACGTTGACGAGATCGGCGAGTCAAATCTGTGTTCATCCCGGAGTGTCACACCCGCGCGAAAAGAGCGCTCGTCGCTTAGCCGGAACTGCTGCGTAACAGTGATGTCAGCCGCGGACAGAAAGTGTTCGTTGCGATAGTATCCCGCGCTATAGCCGAGGCGCAGCGCTGTCACGCCGATATCGGGGAAGGGGCGCGATCGGTATTCCAGCCCAAACGTCAGCGCTGCATAGTCATATTCGGTAGATGATGTGCCCGGCACAATGCTCTCATAGCCGCTTTCAAGAATTGCGCGGCGGGCGAATATGCTGGTGTAGGCCTGCGTCAGGCCCTTTGAGCTTTCGGCGAGCTTATAAGACAGAACGGCCGAGCCACTGATTTCCAAAGCTGCAATAGGATCATCAATGCTGCCTGGAAGACCGAAAACGCCGGTCTCTTCAACTGTTGATCCGCCGTTAATGTTGTCTGACGGGCGCATCGTGAAGGCAAGCTGGACAGACAATGGGTTGCGGCGCGTAACTTCACGATACGTGTTCTCAACCGCACGTCGACGTGCTTCGGTGCTGGCGACATTATCGGCGCGTCTCAGCCAGATCTGGGCGCGAGTAAAATGCTCATCCTTCGCTTCAAGGCTCGCTATCAGGAACGCTGCGTCGAACTTCAGGTCCGGGTTGTTACTCGCGCTATAGGCACTTCGTGCCGAAACGCCGGCGGTCTCGAAATCGCCCTTGGTGCGGGAAATCACGGCCCGAAGAAGCAGCGCTTCCGCGTCGTTTGGGTTGCGCGAAAGCAATGCTGTTGCGATGCCTTCCGCCAAAGGGAGATCGCCATTTGCAAGGGCTTGTCTGGCAATAACACGTGCCTGATCCGGCGAGACATTGACCGCGTTTGGTGCGTCTTGTGCAGATATGACGTTCGGGGAGGAAATAACCACCACCGCAGCCAAAATGAAGGCCGCCCAAAGGCGACCTTCTGCAAACCATCTTTTGATCGATTGGTTTTTGCTTACGGTGCGCATCCCGTCGAAGACCCCGCACATTCTGCTGTAAATACGCCGGTATCAAGCGAGGTAATGTTCGCGTCACCAGTATCATCGAACTCAGGAGCCGTCGCTTCGATGAAGCCACCGACCACTGGAGCGCCAGCCCCCCCAAACCAGCCTTGATACGTGCCACTCTCGTAAGTTTCGGCACCGTTGTAACTGTTAGCGGTGCCTGAGAAGGTTCCGCCGCTGATTTGGGTGTCGTTCAAGACTAGGTCTGGAACGCCTGTGATATCAGCATTTGGGATAGCAACAGGTGCGCCCGCGAAGGTCTCAATTGTGCGACCGGTCACAAAGCCCTTCAGGAAGCTATCGGTGAAGTCTACTTCCAACGTGATATTGCCTGTTGTGACGTACTGGTCGCCGGAACCGTCGAGAACCATAAAGCCGGAATACCCGCCGGTGTATTCAACGAGTCCCAAGGTCGGAATTGTGTTGGTGACGTCATTCAACTGGACCCAGGCACCGCGATACCCGAAGTCTTGATAGCCTTCGATGGTCGCAACGCCGACAATAAGTTCGCCACCGTCCGTTTCACGAACCAGCGCGAGATATTGATTGAAGGTTGAGGTGTCGTTGTTGATGAAGATGCCAACGCCATTGTCCGTGTCCGTGCCGGAATACGTGAAAACGGCACCAAGCGGATCGTCATCAAACGGAAGACCGGTGATCGTTAGTGTGTCGTCACTTGCATCGTTTAATGTGCCGTTATTGTCGAAGGTGACGTTGGATAGATCGCCGGAGCAAACAAACGCGCCCGCGCACACGTCGTCTTCAACTGAGATGATGATTTCGTCATCATCAAGACCGCCGCCTCCGCCGCCGTCGCCATCACCGCCGCCTCCGCCGCCACCGATATCGATGTCGCTGGTTCCGCCGCAGGCTGCCAATACCAGCGCGGCCCCTAAAAACGCATAATGTAATTTCATGGTATACTGCCCTTGCCTGATTTTTCGAAATCCTGACAGACCCTGTCGATAAGTCAATATTCGTTAACTCTAATGTGCCTCGGCGGGCGGATTTGCGATTCTTTCGCAACGCAAACGCCGCATATTGTGGTTCAAACCCGGACGATCCATAGATACTGTGGCAAAGCGACTCGATTTGACTGGGGATTCTCTATGCCGCTTACACCCGAACAACAGGCCGAAATTGACGAAGAACGTGCGCAGTCCCGACAGACGCGCCGCGTGGTGTCACAAGGCATGGAAGACCACCTCTATACGGCTTACCCGGTGCTCGACCACGGGTTCGTCCGTGTCATCGACTACATGGGCGACGACAACGCAATAACCCAAGCCGCGCGGGTGTCCTACGGCAAGGGCACCAAGGCGGTGTCGAACGACGAAGGCCTCATCCGCTACCTCATGCGGCACTGGCATTCGACGCCGTTCGAGATGTGCGAAGTGAAGTTCCACATCAAACTCCCCGTCTTCGTCGCCCGCCAGTGGATCCGCCACCGCACCGCGAACGTGAACGAATACTCCGCGCGCTATTCGATCCTCGACCGCGAGTTCTACATCCCCGCGCCCGAGCACATCAACGCCCAGTCCGTGGTGAACAACCAGGGCCGGGGGCAAGTGCTGGAAGGGGAGGAGGCGCAGCGCGTGCTCGAGATCCTCAAAGCCGACTCGACGCGCTGCTATGACAACTACGAGGCGATGATCTCACAAGACGGGCAAGACGGTCTGGCCCGCGAGCTGGCGCGGATGAACCTGCCGGCGAACGTCTACACGCAGTGGTACTGGAAGGTCGATCTGCACAACCTGTTCCACTTCCTGCGGCTCAGGGCCGACGCCCACGCGCAGTATGAAATCCGGGTCTACGCCGAGTTGATGTGCGATCTGGTCAAGGAC
>CAYPVG010000192.1:0-5771 GCA_964414085.1 uncultured Boseongicola sp.
GTGAAGTGGACGAGATCGCGTCGGCGGTTCTTTACCTATCGAGCCAAGAGGCGGGTTATACAACCGGCACGACATTGCATGTGAACGGTGGCATGGCCATGTTATAGTGGTCGCGCGCTGGCGGCGTATTATATTGTTTGCCTTCACAGACGATATGCGTTAGGCGGCGCTCATATTTGCTGGGGCACGGGGTGGCCTGGCATGTTTGGCCCTCGTGTACGGGCGTTTTATACAACTGGCGGGCCGAGACCCCGAATAGAAGTGAGGAATTGACATGAGCGATATCGCAGATCGCACACGCAAGATCGTCGTCGAGCATCTGGGCGTTGAAGAAGACAAAGTCACCGAGAACGCATCGTTCATCGACGATCTGGGCGCAGACAGCCTTGATACCGTTGAGCTTGTTATGGCGTTCGAAGAAGAGTTCGGAATTGAAATCCCTGATGATGCGGCTGAAACCATCCAGAGCTTTGGCGACGCGGTGAAGTTCATCACGGAAGCTTCTTAAGTCTCTTAGGACTTAAGGTTAGAGATTTGAGACGGCGTCCCGGGTGGGGCGCCGTTTTGTTTTTTGGGGGGCGGGTTTATCCCCGGGGCATCCCTGCTTGTGTCATCGATCCGAGCCAACGCTCTCGTGTACCTTCGGGTTGCCAGTCTTTTGGAACAGATGCGTCTTCAATTTCGATGGAAAAGCCCGGCCTTGTTTCCAAGTAGGTCGCCATTTCCTCTTTTGCGTCCTCGATACGATCAAGGCAAACCAGAAGCGCAACCTTTGCTTTGGCCGATGCAGACGGTGGTGACGCCATGCTTTGCATCGCTTCCAAGCCACGCTCACAGTCGTTGATTTGCCAATAGGCAAGGCCGAGCTGCCATCTGAGCCAGTCACCGTGAAGCGGATCTACGTCCTGTGCTCTTTTGAGCGCTTTGAGCGCGTCTTCAGATCGTCCGGAGTAAAGGAGTGGAACTGACATTCCGATCCAAACTATGGAATCGGATGGGTTCAGCTTTGCGGCGCGCTCGAAGTGAAGTATCGATTCTGCGTGGACGCCTTGCCTCGAAAGAACACGCGCCAAAGCATAATGTGACATGTAATTCTCGGGATCGAGGCGTAGTGCAGTTCTGGCGAGCTCAATGGACTGGTCGAGTATAGCATCCCGCGGTTCCATCCATCCTAGGATGGCTGCGGGCACTAGCATCAGGGACTTGCCGATGTATCCCCAAGCGGACTCTGGTTCCTCGCGGATGGAAGTCTCTTCCAAAGCCATCGCTTTTTCCCAGTTTTCGCGATTGAGCTGGGTCATAATGTTTCGGGCTTGAAGCCCCCTAAGTCGCGAGTCGACGTCTCGGGGGGCTGCGCGTTCCGGCATATCCGAAAGCACTGCCTGACCCACGACAGAAGCAACTTGCCCGACAATCTCGTTTTGGACCACGAATAGGTCGTTAAGGTCGCGTTCGTAGGCGTTGGCAAAAACATGCACTCCGGTTTCCGCGTCAACGAGTTGGATCGTAACCTTCACCCTCTCGCCATCGAATTGCTGGCTTCCTTCGACGACATATCCGGCACCCAAGATGTCACCGATCTCGCGAATGTCTTTTGGATCGTCTCGGAACTGGAAGCTGGAGTTTCGCGCAACAACGCCAAATTGAGGGAAGCGCGCAAGTTCGGTGATGATGCCTTCGCTGAGCGCATCGTTCAGATAGCCTTGGTGTGGAAGAGTGCTCAGATCATCCAATGGTAGAACGGCAACGATCGAAGGTAGATTGCCGCCTGAGTTTCTCGAGAGTTGTGAAATGGCTAACCCTGCCAGGACAACGAACCCGACTGCGACCAAAACCGAAGTCTTGGTCATGAATTCGCGCTTTCTGGGGGTTGTACTAACCGGAGGCACAAATCTGTAGCCCTGGCGTGGGACGGTTTGGATTATCTTTCTATCACTATCGCCAATTGCAGACCTGATCTCGGCGATGCATTGAACTAGGCTGTCTTCACTGACCATGCGCCCGTCCCATACAACGTCAGTGAATTCTTCCTTTGAGACGATCCTGTTTGGTGCATTTGCAAGCAACCGCAGGACTTCCCGGGATTGGGGACGAAGCTCGATAGTGTCACCGGCACTGGATGACAAAGAGCCGTCGGCTCCAGTCAAAGTCACTCCCAGATCATCAAATTCGTAAATCTTCACCGTTTTTCGTTGGTCTGTTCAGCCCCAAGCGGCGTCGAATGGCATCATACGACATAGCAACTCATCGTGCCAACTTTCGAGGAAAGTAGACTGCAAAAGGTGAGTGAAGACTACGGCCCCGCGCCTAAAACCAACGGGAGAAATCCAATGTGTCTTTCAACTCAAGCCCTATTCCTTTTCATTAGTCTGTTGCCGCAAGAAATCGTGAACGGCAGCTCTGAGGAGATCCTTATTGCCGCGCAAACGGGCGACGTGACTTGGCAAAACTTTGACGGCGAGTGGTGTACAGTTGCGCCTATGGTCCGCGCCTCGGTTGCGAAAGAAGAATAGTTCGACCGTTTAGCGAGCTCTTGTCGGGACCAACGGAAATGTTGCATGCGGCGGCAGTTGCGATCTGCCAATCCCCGCCACCTACATCCCTCGTTGATTGCGTGCCCTTACGGCTCCGTGTAAGACGTCCTCATCGGCAATGAGAACCGGAGAGCAGGCATGCGTCGTGTTGTTGTGACAGGTTTGGGGATGGTCTCGCCACTGGCATGTGGTGTGGACGAAACGTGGAGCCGGATACTGGCAGGGCAGTCGGGAGCGGGGACGATCTCCCGCTTTGATGCGGGCCATTTGGCGACGACCTATGCATGTGAAGTGCCTCGGGGCGATGGCACGGACGGGACTTTCAATCCGGATGATTGGATGGAGCCCAAAGAGCAGCGCAAAGTTGATGATTTTATTGTCTATGGGATCGCCGCGGCAGAGCAAGCCGTGAAGGATTCCGGCTGGGCGCCGACAGATACTGAAAGCCTTGAGCGCACGGGTGTGATGATTGGGTCCGGCATTGGCGGATTGCAGTCGATTGCGGAGACCGCGGTTTTGTTGAAAGAGCGGGGGCCGCGTCGGGTGTCGCCGTTCTTTATTCCGGGGTCACTGATCAACCTGGTGTCGGGACAGGTATCGATCCGGTTTGGCTTTAAGGGACCAAACCACGCGGTTGTCACCGCGTGTTCGACAGGTGCGCATGCCATTGGCGATGCGGCGCGGTTGATCATGCTGGACGATGCGGACGTGATGGTTGCCGGTGGGGCAGAAAGCCCCATTTGCGAGATCGGTATAGCCGGGTTCAACGCTTGTAAGGCGCTGTCGACCAAACGTGGGAACGAGCCTGAGAAAGCGTCGCGGCCGTATGATGCGGATCGTGACGGGTTTGTCATGGGCGAAGGTGCGGGTGTGGTTGTTCTGGAAGAGTACGAGCACGCCAAGGCACGTGGTGCAAAGATCTACGCGGAAGTATTGGGGTACGGTCTGTCGGGAGATGCTTATCACATTACAGCACCGTCTGAGGATGGTGAGGGCGGCGAGCGCGCGATGCGGGCTGCACTGCGGTCGGCTGGTCTGACGGGTGCTGACATTGATTACATCAACGCGCATGGCACTTCGACGATGGCGGATACCATCGAATTGGGCGCTGTCGAGCGCGTCATGGGCGACGCGGCCTCTGGCGCGACGATGACATCGACGAAGTCGTCCATTGGGCATTTGCTGGGTGCTGCGGGTTCTGTGGAGGCGATCTTCTGCATTCTGGCGCTTCGCGATCAGGTGGCGCCGCCGACAATCAACCTTGATAACCCGGCGGTTGAACCGAAGCTTGATCTTGCCCCAAATGTAAAGCGGGAACGCGAGATCAACGTGGCCTTGTCAAACTCGTTTGGATTTGGTGGCACCAATGCTTCTCTGGTGATGGGGCGGGTGCGCGACTGATGTGGCGTAACCTCGCGTCGAATGTACTGTCGCTTTTAATCGTTGCGCTGGTCGTGGCCTTTGGGGGCCTGACCTGGGCACAGCGACAGTATGTGGTCGCGGGGCCCTTGACGGATGCGATCTGTTTGCAGGTGCAACCGGGCAGCAATATGCGGCGTGTGGCCGGTAGCCTTGAGGCTCAGGGGGCGATTTCCAATGCGACGCTATATCGATTGGGCGCGGACTACTCGGGCAAGGCCAGCGCTCTGAAGGCGGGGTCTTTTCTAATCCAAGAAGGCTCGTCGATGGCGGAGATCGTGGATGCGATCACCGGAGATGGGCAATCGACCTGCGGCACGGAAGTGATTTACCGCGTGTCGGTGAATTCCAAGAACGTGCGGGTGCGCGAATTGGATGCGGCCACTCAAGAGTTCCAAGTAACGGCGGAGTTTGATCCCTCAGGCGAGGAACGGCCAGAAGCTTATGTGACAGCGTTGGTTGATGTCGCGACCCGATATCGGATTGTGATCGCGGAAGGCGTGACCAGCTGGCAGATCGTGAATGCGATTGAGGCATTGGACTTGTTCACCGGAGAAGTCGCCGAGGTGCCCGCGGAAGGGTCATTGGCTCCCGATGGATATGAGGTTCGACCTGGTCAGGATCGTGAAGAGTTCCTGGCAAGCCTTGCGGCTGTTCAGGAGATCCGTCTGGCGGAGGCATGGGAGAACCGGGCCGACGATGCGCCGGTGGATACGCCAGAGGAGGCGCTGATCCTGGCATCGATTATTGAAAAAGAAACATCGGTGGCAGGCGAGCGTCGCGTTGTGGCGAGTGTTTTCGCGAACCGGTTGGAACAGGGCATTCGGTTGCAAACAGACCCGACGGTTATCTATGGCATCACGCGCGGGGAAGGTGTGTTGGGCCGCGGAATTCGTCAGAGTGAGCTGCGTCGGGAAACCCCGTGGAATACTTACGTGATCGACGGTCTGCCGCCGACACCAATTGCCAACC
Organism: uncultured Boseongicola sp.; assembly: GCA_964414085.1. Taxonomy (GTDB): domain Bacteria; phylum Pseudomonadota; class Alphaproteobacteria; order Rhodobacterales; family Rhodobacteraceae; genus Boseongicola. The sequence continues at coordinate 4,926 of CAYPVG010000192.1, forward strand.
CAGGGCTTGCGAGCATCGAGGCGGCACTTAACCCAGACGATACGGACTACATCTTCTTCGTGGCTGACGGGACGGGTGGGCACGCATTCGCTGTGACGCTGGCGGAGCACAACGCCAATGTTGCGGAGTGGCGCAAGATCGAGGCGGAGCGGGCGAACCAGTAAGCTTTGACGTTAACGTTTTGGTAACTTGACCGTACGGTATTTTTCAATTCTATCAATAACTTAACTCTTGACTTTGCGAACGGTCAGGAGTATACCTTCAGACAAGATAGGACAGGTGGCACAGCGGCGACGGGCGATCCCCGGGGCCGCTTTTTGTTTTGAACCACCTGCACCCCCCAGTCGAACAGGACCCCGTAATGACGGATGACCCAACCGGGCAGACCGGAGCTGACGTGCCGCGTCGGTTTCTGGAGACGAGCGAGCGGTCCCTGCGCGATGTGCTGGAAGCTGTGGAACAGGCCACACGGGACGCACGTATAGAGGCTGGGCAAACCGACCCGGATTTGGCGCGTACCATTCTGGGACTGGCCAAGACGCGGGCGATGGTGATCCGGGAGATCAAGACACATGACGAACGTAACAGACTTTCCAAAGGCGGCGCCGGCGAAGAAGCGCATGACTTTGATGCCATCAGGGATCGCCTCGGGCGCCAGCTTGATCGCCTCCGCGACGCCCGAGGAGCAAGTGGCGTTTTTGAATGAGTTACCATCGGATGTGTTAAGGGCGCTGCCCTATTTGTTCGAGTTCTGGGCCATGCCGCATCAGCTGGCGCCAGAAGGCGATTGGCGGACGTGGGTAGCTCTAGGTGGACGCGGAGCAGGTAAGACCCGCGCCGGTGCCG
>CAYPVG010000193.1:0-5713 GCA_964414085.1 uncultured Boseongicola sp.
GTCCACCGACACCCGGCAGTTCTTTCCATCATCGGTATCCACAATCGCATTTTTGGAAACATTGTTGTCAATGGTGGTGGCCGTCGCCGACGAACGGATCGTCGCCCGTGTTGAGACTTTCCACGAGCGCCGACGTGAACGCGGCGTCTATTTCGGAGAAGAGTGATGACCGCTCCGCTCGTTCATTCGCTCGAGGCGCGATATTACACCGATCCCGCAATTTTCGAACAAGAGATGAGCGGTCTTCTCATGAAAACCTGGCAGTTCGCTGGACACGTCAGCCAGATTCCCAACGTAGGCGACTACTTCGCGTTCGAGATCGCTGGCCAAAGTCTGTTCTGCATTCGCGGGCGGGACGAACAGGTTCGTACGTTCTACAACGTGTGCCAGCATCGTGCGCATGAACTGGTCAGTGGCATCGGAACCACGCGAGTCGTCGTTTGCCCGTACCACCAGTGGACATATGAGCTGACAGGCGGCCTACGCGCCGGACCCAACATCAAAAACGTCCCCGGCTTTGATCGCGAGAAGATTTGTCTGACTTCGGTGCGCACGGAAGAATTCCACGGTTTCATCTTCGTCAATCTCGATGACGACACCGCCCCGATGGACGAATGGTTCCCCGGCGTCCGCGAAGAAATCGCCAACTTTGTCCCGCATATCGACGAACTCGCGCCGCTCGAATGGGTTGAGATCGCAGAGAACTGCAACTGGAAAGTCTCAATCGAAAACTACTCCGAATGCTATCACTGCCCAACCAATCACCCGACTTTTGCGGAAGGGGTGGTCAAGCCGGAAACCTACGACATCCAACCAGACCCCAACGGCGGTTACGTCCTAAGACACACGACTGAGTGCCAATCGCTGGACAGCATGACCTATCCAATTGACCTTTCCGCCAACGACTATGCTGGGCGCTACCAGTCTTGGTTCCTATGGCCGATGTTCTCGTTCCAATGCTACCCAGGCAACGTTCTCAACACCTATCATTGGCGCGTCCAGGATGTGGATCACTGCACAGTTTTCCGCGGCTGGTACACAAAGGAAGGTGTTGAAAGCGACGTAATCCGCCAACTCGCAGTTCAGGACCGCGAAACGACCGTTGAGGAAGACATCCACCTCGTCGAATCCGTTCACCGAGGTCTGAAATCCAAAGGTTATCGCCCGGGACCACTTGTGCTTGATCCGGGATGCGGCGTGATGTCAGAACACTCCATACAAAGACTTCAACACTGGATGCGCGAGGCGGTCGCCGAAAAATGAGCAATGTAAAGGCCTATTGGCAAAACTACATCTGCGGGCAATGGGTCGATGGCGGCGCGGGCCGAATTGATGTCATCAATCCAGCAACGGGAGAAGTGCTTGCACAACACGCTTTGGCAGATGCCGCAGACGTCGACCGTGCTGTAGACGCAGCAAGGCGCGTCCACCTTTCCGGCGCACTCAGCGATCTACGGCCTGTAGAACGCGGGCGCATGGTTCAGGCTATGGGCCGTTATTTGCTGGAACACAAAGATGAGATCGCCGAGGTACTTACGCTAGAGCAGGGCAAGCCTCTTTGGGAGTCGCACATCGAAGTCGAAGGCGCAGCGCGTTACTTTGAGTATTACGGTAATCAGGCCGAAACCGTCGAAGGGCGGTCTATCCCCCTCGGCGCTCAATACTTCGACTTCATCACATACGAACCTTTTGGCGTCTCAGCGCAGATTATCCCATGGAACTACCCGGTTGAGATGACAGCGCGCTCACTTTCTGCGGCACTCGCCACCGGAAATTCGGTCGTAGTTAAGACACCTGAGTTGTCACCTTTGACGAACGCTTGGTTTGCCAAGGCCGCCGAGGCAGTCGGCCTTCCCAACGGCGCGGTGAACATTCTCTGCGGCTACGGTCATGAAGCAGGTTCCGCCCTCTCGGCGCACCCTCATGTGAACCAAATCGTCTTTACCGGCTCTGTTCCCACTGGAGTCGCAATTGCGACAGCCGCCGCAGCCAATGTGGTGCCCTGCGTGCTGGAACTCGGAGGAAAGTCTGCGGCAATCGTCCACGATGACGCCGACCTTGCCGCCTTCACCGATGATGTCCGCTGGGGCATTTACTTCAACGCCGGGCAAGTCTGCTCTGCGATGAGCCGTGTCATCGTCCACCGCAGTCGCAAGGATGAACTCGTCGAACGGCTCTCTGCGATGGCCGAAGGCATCAGCGTGCGGCCTGGAATAGAGTTGCCAGAGTTTGGTGCCAACATGGGTGCGATGATATCAGTCAAGCAGCGCGACCGGGCTGCCGACATGGTGACTGAAGCGGTAGGTGAAGGCGCAAGTGTAATCACCGGCGGGCGGAAATCCAATCTTCCAGGCGCCTTCCTAGATCCGACAATCCTCGACGGTGTGACGCCCGACATGACCATCGCCCAACAAGAGGTCTTCGGCCCCGTCCTTTCAGTCATGTCCTTTGAGAGAGACGAAGACGCAATTTCCATTGCTAACGGTACAGACTATGGCCTCGTCGGCGGTGTCTTTACTCAAAACCTCGACCGAGCAACACGCGCCGCCAAAGAAATCCGCGCAGGTCAGGTTTTCGTCAACGAATGGTACGCGGGCGGTGTCGAGACGCCATTTGGTGGATACGGCAAATCCGGGTACGGGCGCGAGAAGGGCCGCGAAGCGCTCTGGAACTACGTCCAAACCAAAAACGTCGCGATCCGCCTTCGCTAATCCATTCTTCAAGGAACTAAATCATGGACAACGACCTATTCGAACGCGGCCTTGAACAACGCAAGTCAACATTGGGTGCAGAGTACGTTGAAAAGAACCTCGCAGCCGCCGACGATTTCACTCGGCCCTTCCAAGAAGCCATGACCGCCTGGTGTTGGGGCTTCGGCTGGGACGACGACACGATCGACGCCAAAACCCGCAGCATGATGAACCTTTCCATGATTGGTGCATTGGGTAAGATGCACGAATGGGAAATCCACTGCAAAGGCGCGCTGAATAACGGTGTCACCAAAGAAGAGATTCAATCCATTATCCACGTCGTCGGAATATACTGTGGAGTGCCGCAAGCGCTCGAATGCTTCCGCGTGGCTCGGAAGGTTTTGGAAGAGCGGGAATTGCTCTGACACGCTTGCGCCTAACCAAACAAAGCGCCGCCCAAAAGGGCGGCGTTTCGCATCTCGAAAAATACCTTGTCAAAATGCTTGGCCGGAAGAGGTAGCAACTAACCAAACCTGATCAGAATTTGGCTTTCTCGAAATTCCTTGACGGGTCAGCTGGTGCAGAACTCGCAGCTGATTTCTCGCAGAAAGCCCAGCCGCTGCGCCATTGTCAGATTCTGCATAGTCGGGTTTGTCCAGTCCGCGTCCAGCGCGTGCAACTCTATCGGTTTACGATCAACTGCGTAGAAGAATGCCTCCACATAGGCTTCGTCCGGCGCTTCCAGAACAACATAATGCTGCCCGGCCTCCGTGAAGCTTTCCACTTCCGAGACTTTGAGGGCATCCATTAGGTTCTGGCTTGCGCCCTGATAAGGCCCATTAATTTTCACAGCGAACTGATCAGCTGACGCAGGCACGGCTGCGAAAAGAGTAAGTGAAGTAGCGACGGTAACTAGGCGTTTCATTGGTTTCTCCTTTGGTTTCGACGTGTGATCTGATGGAGAAACGGTGCGTGTTTGGACACGAACTGACAAATGAGATTGCTTTAGCACTTGGACAAGATATTCTTGGGTCAAATGACCAAGCGCCTCCCATCTCTCACGTCTCTAAGGACATTCGAGGCCGCAGCCAGGCATCTGAGTTTTGTCCGGGCGGCAGACGAGCTGTTCGTGACGCCGGCCGCAGTTGGATTTCAAATCAAACAGTTGGAAGAGGAACTGGGCGGCACCCTTTTCATTCGAAAGCACCGCGCGATCGAACTCACTGACAAAGGCCGTATTCTACAAAGCAGCCTTGGCGATGTATTTGAGAGAATCCAGTTTGCCTGGGATGAGGCGCACGAACCGCTCAAACAAACCGTATTGAATGTTAGCGGACCTGCAAGGGCGGTACATGGCTGGGTAATGCCAGCACTTGCCGCCGCACAATCACAGCGACCGGACGTTCGTATCACCTGGGATCTTAGCAAGCAGAACCGCGACGTCGCTTCCGGCAAGGTCGACATGGCGATACGCTGGGCACAAAAGCCGACGAACAACTTGCATTGGGAGCCATTGCTAAGGACATGGTTCACACCCGTCATGCGGCCGGACATCGCTCGCTTCGTTAAACGCCCCAGTGATCTCCAGAGGCAGGGACTTATCGATGTGGAGTATCCGCTCGATCCCGACCCCAAGGAATCCACCTGGGCAGCATGGTATCGGGTGAACGATCTTCCGGTCCCAGAAAACTACTCGGTGACATGCGCAGATACAGCGAGCGCGGTTGAAACGGCATTGGCGACCGGGCACATCGCAATCGGCGGCTCCTTTTTGGTGAGTGAGCATCTTCGCAACGGCGAACTAGTTGCACCATTTGGCATCGCAGTTGCGCCCGTCTCCCGGTTTTGGCTGGTCTGCCGGAAAGGTACCGAAACGACGTCAGAGTTTCAGTGGTTCCTAAATGCTGTTCGAGAGGGAGCGACCTCAATCGACGCGCTGTCAAAAGATCTCGACCTCCGCCATTTCGACGGAAGTGCCGTGAATGACGAACCAGTCAGGTTAACAGGAGTGTGAGTATTAGGAGATTGTTCATAGTTACCGACGCTCACACTGCATGTAGTGCCCAGCGCCGAAGCTAAGAGTAGAAACACCGACGTAATACCGACGTGTTACCGACGCGATACAGATTTACGAAAAGGCCCTTCAGGCTTTGTTTCTTTGGGCCTCAAAACTAACCCCGTTGCACGTATCCCTCACCGTGCGAACGTTGCGTATTCCGCTTAGCCAATAAAGTTTTGGGTTAGCCAAAACTGGCCGCAGTATTGCGCATTCGGGTCAAAAGCGACGGCTGTAGTCGTCTCTTTCACACGCGAGTCCAAGATGTTCTTGCGGTGTCCCGGAGAGTTCATCCACAAGTTCACCACGTGTCGCGCCAGCGTGGCGTAAGAATGCGCCGACAAGGATTGCCCATCTTTGCTGCGGAACTGGCAAGCGCCTGAATCCACAATTGTGAACCGACGATTGTCGATCTGGTAGCGGTGCACCATACCAATGTTCTCAGAACCCGTGCGGAACCTTACTCCTGCATTCTTCACGCGCTGCTTTAGCGTCGCCGCGCCTGCAACTGTACTGCGATGGGTCAGTTGCTGCGTCCGCGCCATCCACTTTGAATGCTTTTCTGCCTCTCGCGTCAGCCGATCACTCGCGTCCGCGACGCTTCTGACTCCTGCCCTGCAGCGATGAAAGTTCACCTCCGCACGAATGGCCTCGTCCAGCATTGATTGATTGATACGCGTTTGCGGTACGATTGTTTTGACTGCCGCAGCAGACACTTTACGCGAGCACGCCTCCGAAGCTGTCGCCAGTCCAAAAGTCAAAGCAACACCGAGTACGATAGCAGCAGTCTTCGATCTCATCCGCAGGTCCCTAGTCCCTGCCCCCACAGCGAACAATCTTCACCAAATAAGGCCAAAGAGAGGCAACGACCCGGCGGGGATTTGGATTTACAGAGAAAATCTGAGGCGCAAAGAGCGGATTGTTAATGGTTTCGGCACGTCTTTGCCGAAAAATGGATCAAAGCATG
>CAYPVG010000194.1:0-13443 GCA_964414085.1 uncultured Boseongicola sp.
TTGCGAATCCGAGTTTGGTCAGGATGTGAGACAATTCCATCGCGATCAAAACTTCATCCTCGACACAGAGGACCGACATCTCAGAAAATGTCATAAATCACGTCCTCGCCGATCTTTGTCAGCTCGTCGGCAGGAATGGACATTTCAACCGACAGACCTTCCGGGTGCCAATCGATTTTTAACGCCCCGTGCAGGCTACCGGTGACGGTGGATGTTACAAGCTGACTACCAAATCCAGCATGGCGAGGCTCCTCCACTCGCGGCCCGCCGCGTTCCAGCCATCGGAAGGTGACAAGCTCTGCCTCACCATCGTCCATCCGAACCCAATTGAAAGAAACTGATCCGGCATCGTTCGAGAAGGCACCATATTTCGCGGCGTTTGTGGCAAGCTCATGTATAGCCATACCAAAAGCCACCGCTGCGCGCGCGTTCAACGTCAGCTTGGGGCCCTTCAGTTTGATGCGATCAATGCCGTAGACATCCGTAAGCTCAGGCTCCAAAAGATCGTAAATGTCTGCCGCGCGCCAATTCTCCTTCGTGAGAAGCTTGTGCGTGCTCGACAATGCTTTGATACGTGCGGCCAAAGCGTCCAAGACTTCTGCATCAGTGGTTACTTCGCGCCCGGCTCGGTTAACCAAAGCCAGCACATTGGAGAGCATATTCTTCACCCGGTGCTGCAGCTCGCGCATCATCCGGCGCAGTTCGGCCTGCATTTCGGTTTGCTCGGTCACGTCGCGAACATTCACACCGACGGCGACTAGTTCGCCTTCGGTGTGTACCGGGTACCAGTCGGTCATAAACAATCGCCGATCATTGGGGTGCGCGAGCGTTGTGCCTTCCAATCGAAATCCAGTGACCGCCTTTCCCGTTTCCAGCACGGTCTCGAATGCACAAGTTGTTTGATCGACGAGATCGGGAAGAACATCTTGAATGCGCTTTCCAATGTGATCATCGACTTCTATTCCGTCGATCTCGGCCATTTGGCGGTTAATCCGCAGATATGTGGCATCTGGCTTCAGTAGCGCCATTGCCTGAGGGCTCACGTGATAAAGCTGTTCAATCTCGGCCAAACGCCTTTGGGAGCTTTGTCGTTCAAGGTCCGCCTCTGAAATAGCACGGCTAAGAGCAGTAATATCCGCCATCGTACAAACGACGCCTGCGGTGGCTGATTGCATGTCGCCCGAGTAAGTTTCAATCTTCAACATGAAACGCCGGTCACCAGTGTCCGTTGACATCTCCTCTTCAATCGAAGCGCCCGTGTCCAAGACGGACTGACACATCTGAACAAGAGCATCCATGTTCACATCGCTGGCAATATCCTTCAGGTGACGGCTGCGATCCGAGTCCATGAAACGGAAAACTGATAGGCTCTCTGGTGTGAAAAACCGCAACCTAAGATCGCAATCCAGAAAGACTGTCACGATTTTCGTGGAGCTCATCAGGTTCGACATGTCGTCGTTGGCTTCGCGCAGTTCAGCGACTTTGCCCTGCAACTCTTCATTAGTGGTCGACAGTTCCTCGTTTGCCGATTGAAGCTCCTCGTTCATCGACATCATTTCTTCGTTCGAGCTCTTCAGCTCTTCGTTCGAAGTCTCTAATTCTTCGACGGTTGTTCGAATGGTCTCACGGGCGCCCTCAAGCTCGCTCTCGAGGCTTTGAACGTACGTGCCGGGTCCAACAACCGAGCCTTCGACTAAAACATCGCGGTCCTCCACTAGGTCGAGTCGGTCTTCAAACACTAGTAGTTGAGACCCATCTTCGAGGCTCTCGATCGAGATGAGCAACCGTACATCCCGACCAAAAAGCTTCCCACGATACTCTTGCTCACAACGCTTCGTCTCGGGTTCCGCGCGGACCATCAGTCGCCGAAGTGCAGGTTCAAGTTCCGGAATGATGAGTTGGGTGAGTGTCATACGAGCGGAACCGGACTTGATATTGAAGTAATCAACAGCTCGTTCGGACGCGTAGGTTAAGCTACCGGTGGCATCGGCCACGGCAAAGGGTGGTGCAAACTTTGAGAGCAGAGTTCTTGCGTAGGGTTCATCTGCGATTTGGCGAAGCGCCTCTTCAGGCTCGTGTTTGACCAGCGTAGGTGACGCGGAACTCGACGGAAAATTCAGACGCTGCGAAGGCCCTGGGCGGCGTTTGTAGATCCGCATCCTGGAATCGATGTTTGTGAAGAGCTGACCCAGGTTTCTGGGCATCTCGCTAGGACCGAGAAAGAGGTGTCCTTCCTCTTTCAGTGCATAGTGGAACACAGAAAGCGTGAAATCCTGCAATTCAGCATCAAAGTAGATTGTCACGTTTCGACAAGACACCAGATCAACGCGCGAAAACGGAGGGTCCTTAATGATGCTTTGGTTGGAGAAGCGAACCATTTCTCGAATTCGCGGAGACACCTCGTAGCCACTGGCCGTCGGCACAAAATATGCAGACAGAAACTCGGCCGGTACTTCATCGACAATGGAGTTCGGGTAAAGCCCTTTGCGCGCCACTTTGATGGCGTCTTCATCAATGTCCGTCGCGAACACCGAAACTCTTTGAGTTGCGCTTGTTCGTTCAATTTCGCGCGCTATCAGCATCGCGATTGTGTAGGCTTCTTGTCCGGTAGAACAGCCAGGAACCCAAACTCTGACTTCGTCGCCCTCGCTTGTGTTGTTTAGAAGTTGCGGAATGGTCTTTTCAGCGAGGACGGAGAACGCATCCGGATCACGAAAAAACGATGTGACATTAATCAGCAGATCCCGAAAGAGTTTCGAGGCCTCGGCTTTGTTGGCAATCAGCTCTTTCAGGTAGTCGTTCGGGTTACTCAAACCAAGGACAGACATGCGGACCGCGAGCCTTCTGAGCAGCGTCGCTTGCTTGTAGTGTCGGAAATCGTGGCCGGTGCGATAATTCACGTGCTTCGCGATACGGGCGATGAGCTCGGCATCTGAAAGTACGGATGGCTTCAGATCGCTGCGAATGGAAAAGTAGTCGTTGATGACATCAATCATCTCATAAGTAGGAAGGACGAGGTCATCGGCGCCGGTTTCAATGGCACTTCTTGGCATGCCGTCGTAGTCAGCTTCATTTGGTTCTTGGACAAACACCAGGCCACCAGCTTCTTTGATGGCCCTCACGCCGTTGGATCCGTCAGAACCAGTACCAGAAAGAACGATCCCTACGCCACGGGCACCGGCATCGAGCGCAAGGCTTTCAAAGAAAATGTCAATCGGGCGTCTAAAGCCACGTGGCTTTTCAAACTCTTCCAATCGGAGCCGACCGTCCTCAAGCTGAAGCGTCTGACCGGGCGGGATAAGGTAGATGTTGCCACCCTCAACAATCATACCGTCGGTCGCCGTCTTGACCGGTGTTGTCAGGTGTTTGGCCAGCAGTTCGGGAAGTAAGCTTTCGTGATTGGGATTAAGATGCTGCACCAGGACGATTGCGAGCGTGTGATCGGCTGGCAATTTGGATAACAATGACTGAAATGCCCCGAGCCCGCCTGCTGAAGCGCCTACACCCACAATGATAGGACCACTGTGAACGCTTAGTTCAACATGCGCATCTTCCGGCATCTCCGGCCTCCCCGATCAGCGGGCACAACCACCAGTTCGAAGGCGCCAATTACGCGAGCAACCTTCGGCCAATACATTCTCAGGTAGAATCTGGCTTAAAATCAAGTTTTTCCTGCCGGAGGGTAAACTCGGCAGCTACTCGACACCCTCGACGAGGATAATCACGCTATCTGCACAACGGCGACGGATTTCCGCAACTTCCTGATAGCCCTCATCGTAATAGGCTTTGCGTGCTTGTTCGTAGCTTTCAAATTCGATCAGGATATGACGCTGGAGCGCTTCACCTTCAGCAACTTCCGACTGACCGCCCCTTATTTGGAAGCGGCCACCCAGCGCCTTTAGAATTGGCGTGTCCTTTTCGATGTATTCTTTGTAGCCCTCGGGGTCGTTCACCGAGATGTGCCCCATGATGTAACCTTTGGCCATGCTGCCTGCCCTTCTTTCCAACAAATCAATGAGAATACTTATTGCCTTAGTTTGTCACGAGCCATGACTGGCAACCACCAGATTCACGCGTTTCACACCGCTTTCCTGTAGGCGGCTAAGAACTCGCGCAAGATCAGCCGTCGACAAATCACGATCAGCACTGAGCGAGACAGAAACACCCTGCAGCCCGGACAAATCGGCATTCTCGCGACCATCTCTCCAAAGTTGACCGTTCGCATCCAGCGTCAAGCGAGCTTCAGCCAATCCTTCCACGTCGCCGTTTGCAGCTGGTAAAGTGATGTCCGCAGGTTCAGGTGGCATAATCACAGCCGTCATGAGAAAGAAGACGAGCAGCAGAAACGCGACGTTGATCATCGGTACGATGTTCTCCGAAGAGCGGCGCTGACCTCGGCGTAACGTAATCATTCTACCACCGTCAGAGATGTGATGCCGTCGGATCTGAGCATCATCAATATATCAATCGATCGCTGAACTGATGCCCCATCGCGACCGCGCAAAACAACGATATCGTCCGGTGTCTCCATCAATTTACTAATCTCATCGGCCAGCGACTGCTCCGGGACCGATACTCCATTCAATCGCACATCTTCGGGGCCAATATCGACCAAACGTGGCGGGCCGCGGTATTCTGTTCCACCCGTTGCCAGAGCGACTTCCACGACAGTTGGAGCGTCGAAACGGGACGCGAGCATGAAAAACACCAGCAACAAAAACACCACATCAATCATTGGCGTAAGACTCATCCGCCGGCGATTTGGTGGGATATTCAGATTGATGCTCACGCCGGCCGATCTGCTTGCGGAGCTGTTAAGAAAACGCGAGCCAAATGATCCTCAAGATCGCTGGCAATCTCATCGATGACGCCTTCAAACCACGCAAGCATCAGAGCTGCAGGAATGGCCACAGCCATGCCCGCGGCAGTGGTCAAAAGGGCCTCCCAGATACCACCTGCCAGAACAGAAGGATCCGCCTGGGTGCCGCTTGTTTGAAGCGCTTGGAAGGCGACAATCATGCCAAGCACTGTTCCCAGAAGGCCGAGCAATGGCGCGATCGTCGAAATCGTATCGAGCACTCGAAGTCCGCGACGTGCTTCGTACAGCGCGCGACGAGCCACGCGTTCGGTTTCCTCCCGCGCCTGCTCGACGGTCAAGTTCGCGTCAACCAGTGAAGTCATGGCAGTACGCGAAACGGCCATGCGTATTCCGCCAGCAGAATGGTTCGGCAAAGTGCCATTCTTGCAAAATTCAGCAACCGCACGCTCTGCTCTAGCGCCGCCCCAAGCACCCATGATCGACAGATGCCAAAGCTTCCAGAGGATCACACCAAGGCCGATTACGCTCAGGGCCAGGATCACCCAAATGACCAGCCCACCGCGATCAAGTAGCGCCATCATGGGCGACATGTCGGACCCCCGGGTTCCAAAAAAGTTCGCGCAACACTGCCTGCCCCTCAACCCAAGCGCAAGCCTCAGTCTTTCACTTGCGATGGACACGATCTGCTGCTCTAGAATGACGGTATGGAAACCGCCAATCTGATCATTCGAAACGCCCGCGTATTAACATCTCAATCAGACGACATTTGCGACATTGTCGTAGCTGATGGTCGCGTTGCTTCGCTGGGACAGATATCCTCGCTCGGACAACAAGAAATCGACGCGACAGGACTGATAGCAACTCCCGGTGGTGTCGATGTTCACGCGCACATCGAGCAGATGTCCGGTATGGGGCTGATGAATGCGGACACGTTCGAGACTGCGACGCGCTCCGCCGCTCTGGGAGGCACGACTTCGGTCATTAGTTTCGCGCCGCAAAGTGCTGCCCCTCGTTTGGTGGATGCCGTCGGAGACTATGCCGCACGCGCGCGGCGTGGAGCTTACATCGACCACGCCTTTCATATGATCCTGAACGACCTGACTGCGCCGGAGTTTGCGGACGACCTCATTTCTCTCATTGAGGCAGGCCATCGGTCGATAAAAGTCTTCACGACGTACAACATTCAACTCTCTGACCGTGACATTTGCGAAGTTCTCGGCATCGCAAAATCTGCGGGTGCCTTGGTGTGCATTCACGCAGAGAACGACGGTCTCATTGGTTGGACAAAAGACCGACTGATCGCTAACGGAAAGACAGAACCCAAGCATCATGCGCTCTCGCACCCTCGCCTTGCTGAGATTGAAGCGGTCGAGCGGATGATCCGCTTTGCTGAATACTTCGCGACACCGGTCATGCTGTTCCATATCTCGACCAGCGAAGCAGTTGATAGGATCCGGCGCGCACGTGCTGACGGCATCCCCGTCTGGGCCGAAACCTGCCCGCATTACCTGTTCATGACCTCCGACGTTTTAGACGGACCTGGAATCGAAGGCGCAAAGTGGATGTGTTCTCCCCCGCAGCGGACGGCTGCAGATCAGGAGGCGCTTTGGGAAGGATTGGCGGACGGAACTCTGGACCTCGTGTCGTCGGACCATGCGCCGTACCGTTTTGATGAAACCGGCAAGCTCTCCAACGGCACCGACGTGGATTTCTCAAAGATCGCCAATGGTTTGCCGGGCCTAGAAGTCCGCATGCCGTTGATGTTCGACGCCATGGCGCGCGGCCAAATTAGCGCGCAGGACTTTGTTCGCATTTCTTGCTCAAACCCGGCCCGGATTCACGGCTTGCCAAACAAAGGTGATCTCGCCCCGGGAATGGACGCCGACATTGTTCTGTGGGACCCGACTGTGTCGCAAATGTACGGCGAGGACGATCTGCACGACAATGTGGGATACAACCCTTGGGTTGGGCGAGAGGTCCGCGGTAAAGTTGAGAAGGTTATCCTTCGCGGTCAGACGATTTGCCATGCCGCCACTTTAACGGGTGAGCCCGGACAGGGTGCGTGGATTGAACGCCCCCAGTTGGGAGTGAGTACCAAGGCTCAACCAGCGCCGGAATACCTTGAGGCGACCACGTGACGCCTCCAAGCAAGCCAAGTCTCGCTATCAGTTTTCTGTACTACCGCGACCTTGCGGCTGCCGAAGCGTTTTATCGTGATGTCCTAGGACTGACTCTGGTCATCGATCAGGGATGGGCGAAGATATTCCAGATCGCGGAGGGAGCGCACGTAGGACTGGTCGACGAACGGCGTGGCATGAACAACTGGCAAGCCGACAAATGCGTCCAGGTGTGTTTACGGGTGCCCGACGTGGATGCGTGGTATGGCTGGGCGCAATCCAAGAACCTGAACAGTTTAACCGAGATGTTCCAAAACGACGAGCTCGGGATCCGCGCTTTTGTGTTCGAAGATCCCGAAGGCTACCAGATCGAAGTTCAAAGTCCGACACGCGAGGGCGCATGACGTTATATGTGATCAATCCCAATTCGTCCGAACATGTAACGCAAGGTCTTCGAGAGGCCATCGAACCTCTCTTGAACTTAGGCCAAAAAGTTGACTGCGTTACTCTCGCAGAAGGCCCGCCAGGCATCGAAACACAAGAGCATATCGACAGCGTTATTGCACCGTTGCACGTACTTGCCCTTTCAAAGCAAGATGCCAGAGGCATTGTCGTTGCGTGTTTCAGCGACCCAGGGGTTGTAGCTCTGAGGGCGCTGACACCTCTTCCTGTTCTCGGCATTCGTGAGGCCGCCGTGACGACCGCACTGACACTAGGCAGAGCCTTTGGCATCATCGCCATCCGTCCTGGGTCCATTCCTCGCCACCTTGCTGCTATCAGCGACATGGGACTAACCGATCGGTGTGCGGGAGATCGCGCTATTGACCTGGGTGTGACAGAGTTGGCTGACGAAGAACGCGCATTTTCAAGAATGAAGGCGGTCGCGCTGGCTTTGCGCGACGAGGATGGGGCGGATGTCCTTATCCTTGGATGTGCAGGCATGGCACACTACCGAGATCGTATCGAAGCCGAGACCGGCCTGCCGACCATTGACCCAACCCAAGCGGCAGTTGCTATGGCGCTAGGCAGAATTACTTTAGATCAAACACACAACCCAAGGGCCAGACATGCTTGATGAATCCGCAAAAGGTGTCTTCACCATCGCAGCAACGCCATTCAAAGAAGACGGCGCGCTTGATGTGGAAAGCCTCGATCGAATGACAGATTTTTACATCGAGCGTGGTGCAACTGGTTTGACCATCCTAGGGATCATGGGGGAAGCCGGCAAGTTGTCGGCTGAAGAAAGTGCCATCGTCATCGCAAGGATTTGCGCACGATCCAGCGTGCCGGTGGTGGTTGGAGTCTCGGCTCCGGGATTTGCACAGATTGAAGCCACAACAGCCGTCGCCATGGATAAAGGTGCCGCAGGCGTCATGGTGGCCCCGCCTGCGTCTTTGAAAACCGACGCGCAGATAGTCGGCTACTACGCGACGCTTGGGCAAAAACTTGGGGATGTCCCTTGGGTGATCCAGGACTTCCCCTTGGTCACCAACGTCATTTTCGATCCGAAAGTCATTTTGCAGATCGTTGAAGACAACCCGTCCTGTGTGATGCTCAAACATGAAGACTGGCCGGGTCTTGAAAAAATCTCGGCACTCCGCGCGGCCTCGGACAAGGGAGCACGGCGCATTTCCATTTTGTGCGGGAACGGCGGTCAATTCCTACTTGAGGAGATGATACGTGGCGCAGACGGCGCAATGACCGGGTTTGCGTATCCGGAAATGATGCGCGATGTCGTGGCGCTCATGACCAAAGGCGAGGAATCCGCTGCTCGAGACGTGTTTGACGCCTACCTTCCGCTCGTGCGCTACGAGAGCCAGCCGGGCGCAGGTCTTGCGATCAGGAAGTACATTTTGGCCAAACGGGGCGCGATTGCGCATGCTACAGTCCGCGCTCCCGGCCCAAAACTAAGCACTGCAGCCATTGCCGAGGTCGAGACCCTGATTGCCCGACAAGACGCACGCCTCGCCGAACTATAGACCGCGACCAGAGATCGACAGTTTCACAAAATCCGCCATGATGCGGATGCTGCGGCTTTTCTTGCAACACGCTTGAACTTATAGTGCCCGCAATCGGCGGCGTTATGACCGTTGCAAAATCAGAGGCAGGCAGTGGCCCACATAATCGTCGTAGGCAACGAAAAAGGCGGTGCCGGCAAGTCCACCGTTTCAATGCATATTGCAACGGCCCTCGTGCGGATGGGGCATAAGGTCGGCGTCCTCGACCTCGACCTCCGCCAAAAGAGCTTTGGGCGATACGTCGAGAATCGCAAGTCGTTCTGTGAAGCTGAAGGACTGGATCTGGCCACGCCGATTTATCGGGAGCTGCCGAAGATCAACCCTGAAAGCCTTGGTCCCGGTGAGAACGTCTACGATCAACGTCTGTCTGCCGCGGTTACCGGGCTGGAACGCGAAGTTGAATTCATCCTGATCGACTGTCCGGGATCACATACGCGACTTAGCCAAGTCGCCCACTCTCTTGCAGATACCCTTGTCACTCCGCTCAATGACAGCTTCGTAGACTTCGACCTTCTGGCGAAGATCGACGTGGGCGCGAACAAGATCCTTGGTCCGTCCGTCTACTCAGAGATGGTGTGGAACGCCCGGCAATTGCGGGCGCAAGCCGGACTGGAGCCAATCGACTGGGTCGTCGTGCGCAACCGCGTTGGCGCGCAGCAGATGCACAACAAAAAGAAAATGGCTCAAGCCGTTCAAGCGCTGGCAAAACGCATTGGGTTTAGGGTTGCTCCCGGATTTTCAGAGAGAGTGATATTCCGCGAGCTCTTTCCTCGCGGTTTGACGCTCCTCGATCTCAAAGACATCGGTGTGCAGAATCTCAACCTGTCAAACGTTGCCGCACGGCAAGAATTGCGTGAGTTGGTCAAAGAACTTCGGCTGCCCAACGTGACAGTTGATTTTTAAAATTAATACTTATCAAAACTTTAGGTTGATATTGGAGCTTGGAAACCGTTTCGGTGAAAACATTTCACCTCTCGGACACGGCTTCGCCAAAACCTCGCCCCAATCATAAATTACATTTTTAATCGTAGTGTAATGAGTGTGAGTAATGTTATGAGTTTCTTCATCGGTTTGGTGATGGGTTGCCTTGTGTTTTCCATCGTATCAGCAGCCCTCGACGCGCTTCGCGCAGAGCTGTTTGCCCCAAAATCAGAGTATCAAAAGTGGTTGGAAGAGGCGAAGCGCAACTCGATTATCGAGACGCGTATTACCTAAGCCAATCCAGAGTCCAAAGCACGACCACAACCGGCACCAAAGACCGGTTGCGGATGAATTGAGCACGCGGTCAATTTGAGCATCGCTTCGAAATATGCGGTTACGCAGAGGCTTCGAGTTCCGTATTGCGCTTCGCAGTACGGCCCTGAGTTTCTTCCGATTTGAATTATCTCATCCGTCGGAGGCACTTACGTTTGCCCCCGACCACAGCGAGGTTCTCGGGTGAAACTGCGCCCATGCGAACCAGAACGCCTCGTGACTTCCCAAGTCTTCGCCGTTGCTGCCAACAGCGCGAATACCGCCGGCAAACCTCTCCAAAGTCACTCCGCCACTCTCCACCGCCCGCCCTGCAGAAAGTGCGGCGAGAGCTTTCGCTCGAGGAAAGGCGATTGCTTGGCCGTTGCTGCTCAAAACGCCGATGACATCCTCAAGCACTGGAAGTCGGGGATCTACATCCCCTACCGGAAAAATCGGTCCATTGGCGTCGCGTGTTTCACGCAGATTGAAGTCACGGCCCAGAGCAAGGTCTTCAACCAAGACTGTTGTTTCGGGGTAGGCAGCGCGCCAAGCCGCCCAGTCTGATGTAATGACTGTCACTCTTTCCAACTCAAGACCGATGTCCGCTAAGGCGCCCGTTACCGCCCGCCCGAGAAATGTATCGAATACCGAGTAAGTCACGACGTCGTACATGACTTTGTTCGAGCGGATCAGGAGGCCTGTCGTGCGCATGACAGGGCGCGCAACTCCGATGGGCAATTCATCCGTGAAATAACCCTGCGCCGCTCCGCAAAGACTGCAGTAAGGCAAAGCGAAATCACGCCCGCCGAGCGTGTCGTTCACCATTTCGCGGATTTCCATGATGCGCCGGGGATAGGCGCGCGCTTCGCCGTTAATCACAATGCCGTAGACGATATCATCGTCTTTCAGCCATTTGGCCTCGAATGCATTTTCAACCGTTGGGTTATCAGCTGCAGGAATGCAGTTGTTGCACGCCTCATCTGTGCGATCAAAAGGCCGCGCATCTATGTTCACGCCGCCCCAATCAACGAGTTGCCACTCTATATCTCCTTCAACGAAAATACGCTCCCAACCCGGGACATAATTAGTGAACACGCGTTTCTTGTGCGCCAGATACCCCGGGTAAGCCGGCATGTCCCAGGCCAGCATTGTATCGATTATGTCTGCGCGCTGCCGCCCTCCTACATATCTCTTACCGGTGATCTTTTCTGCCGTTCTTGTGATCGCCGCTCTGAAATCAGGCTGCCAAGCAAAGCGTTGAATATCTACCAAAGTCCAAATCACGCGGGGGTCTTTTGCATGCGCAATTCGATCAAAAGCCTTCATGCTATTTGCGTTCCATGTCGCCTGTGCGAACGAAAGATCAAGCACATCTTCCAAAGCGGATTGCAGTGAAGCGCTTAGAGGCCCGGATGGAATGACCGGGGAATCACCAAACTCATCTATGACATAGTCTGGTAGGGGTGCTCTCTCTTCCGCCCAAAGCGAATGCGCAACAAGAATGTTCACAACAAGCACAGCAAGAAGGTGGCGGAACATAACCGCTCCCAAAGAATAGTTCAGCTGAGAGCACTCTAAACAACAGCCAGAGTGGGCAAGTTCACAATTTCATCAGCATATGTGCCCGGTGCATTGTGAAACACACTGCGATCCTCGGCGTTGCAATAGAGTTACTCCAAGTGCGGTACTGAACGGCTAGTCCACAAGATACTTGGAAAGTGCCGCCTCCAATCCATCCTTCCAGATAGTGCGCAGCCAATACGCGAAGGCCTCCTGGAATTCCGAATTGTCGCTGATTTCACCGTAAAGCCGGTCATTTGCAGTCCAGACCGCCGGGTTTTCCTTCGCCATTGCAGCTCGCGCTGTTAGATCGTCCCAAAGGGGGTCATTCGGTTTGATGTTCGACGCGTCCTCTCGAGTGCCCTCGCACATGCGTGCCCAAATGGCCTCGACCAGTGCTAGTCCTTGGATTGAACGTCCTGCCGTGACTTGGTCCCGGATGATGTGGTGGATAAAGCCGGGGTGCTTGGAGGAGCTGTCTGAGGCAACTCGCTGAGTTGTATCGATAATTCGCGGGTTTGAAAATCGATCTCGGATCAGATCGACATACTCCAGAGACGTCATCCCTGGCACGGCGGCCACAGTTGGCGCAATCTCTTCGCGCTCAAGTTTTTCGAAGAATGCCGAAATTTTTGAGTGCGCCATGCATTCGGCGATGGTCGAGACACCGAGTATCTGCCCGGCTTCTGCGATGACCGAATGACCCGCATTCAGGATGCGGAGCTTCATTGTCTCGTAGGCGTGGACATGGTCAGTAAACGTCACGCCAACATTCTGCCATTCCGGCCGACCCGCACAAAAGTCGTCCTCAATGACCCATTGCCGAAACGGTTCATGCGTGACGGGCGCTCCGTCTTCGATACCAAGGCTTTCAGCCAATGAGAGCTCCGTGGGTCCGACCGCCGGGGCGATACAATCCACCATCGCGTTTGGGAAACTGGCGTTTTGATCGATCCAGTTGGCAAGGTCAGTGTCGACAAGCTTTGCGAACGAGACGCCAGCATGCCGCAGTATCTGGCCGTTGGCGACCAAGTTGTCGCAGCTTTGACCAGCAAAAGGTTCTACACCAGCCTCGCGCCGCAAGCGCAATGCCTCCACGATCGCGCCAAAAACTGTTCTCGGCGTTCTCGGATTTGCCGCATCGTGCTGGATGTCTGGGTGAGACGCATCAAATCCCTGTGTTGCCGGATCAACGAAATAACCACCTTCTGTGACGGTCATCGCCACGATCCGAATTTGCGGGTCAGCCATTGCGCGAACGAGAGCGCCGTTGCCTTCCTCAATTGGCAGGTAGTCAATCATCGACCCAACGACCTCGGCCGATGTCTCAACGGGATCGAGCTGGATGAGCGTCGTCAGACAATCTTGTGCCAAAAGCTTCTCGCGCATGGCCTTGTCATAGTCGCGAACACCGGCACCAATTATCGCCCAGTCGTGAGCCAGGCCCTTTTGCATGAGGCGATGTAGGTACCACGCCTGATGCGCACGATGAAAGTTCCCGACGCCGATGTGGACTATCCCTGGCGTAAGTTTGCTTCGATCATACGTTGGAACAGAAACGCCGTCAGGCAAGGACGGCAGCGTCTCATTGCTGAGTTTCATGGTTTCCGGCCTCCCTACGAAATCTTCCATCAACTCATCCAATTCCCACCGTCAACGTTGTAAGTTTGGCCGACAATGTAATTGGCTTCGTCAG
>CAYPVG010000195.1:0-4666 GCA_964414085.1 uncultured Boseongicola sp.
GTCTCCACGGCGGATCAGTTCACGTCCGGCTCCTCCTTCCACCGGGTCCTCTGGGACGATGCCCAGCAGGGCAATTCGGACACCAAGCTGGTGGCGGACGACAAGATCAAGCGCGTCGTCATGTGCTCGGGCAAGGTTTACTTCGACCTCCTCGAAGAGCGCGACGCCCGCGGCATCGACGACATCTACCTGATGCGTGTGGAACAGTTCTACCCATTCCCTGCGCAGTCTTTCGTGAACGAACTCAAGCGCTTCCCGAATGCAGACTACGTCTGGTGCCAGGAAGAACCAAAGAACCAGGGTGCATGGACGTTCATGGAGCCCAATATCGAATGGGTTCTGAGCCGCATCAAAGCCAAAATCACACGTCCGGTTTACGCCGGTCGCGCCGCCGCTGCATCGCCCGCGACGGGCCTCGCGTCGGCGCACAAAGCACAACAACAAGCGCTCGTGAACGACGCGCTGACACTAGAAGGGTAATCCAAGATGGCAGTAGAAATTCGCGTGCCAACGCTGGGGGAAAGCGTCACCGAGGCGACCGTAGCGACCTGGTTCAAAAAGCCGGGCGATGCCGTCGCGGTTGATGAGATGTTCTGCGAACTAGAGACCGACAAGGTAACGGTCGAAGTGCCCTCGCCCGCAGCGGGAACCTTGGGTGAGATCGTCGCCGCAGAAGGCGAAACCGTGGGTGTCGACGCTCTTCTCGCAACTCTTGCAGAAGGCGAAGGTGCCGCTCCGGCCCCTGCCCCCGCCAAGGCAGCGGCTCCAGCTCCGACCGCTGCTTCAAGCGGTGGTGACGCAAGCGTTGACGTCATGGTTCCAACCCTAGGCGAGAGCGTCGCCGAAGCCACCGTAGCCAGCTGGTTCAAGAAGGTCGGCGACAGCGTCACGCAGGACGAGATGCTCTGTGAGCTGGAAACTGACAAAGTCTCAGTCGAGGTTCCTGCCCCGGCATCCGGCGTTTTGACCGAGATTCTCGCCGCGGAAGGCGCAACCGTGGAAGCTGGCGGCAAGCTCGCCGTGATGTCCGCGGGCGAAGGCGCTGCAGCGGCACCCGCCGCCGCACCCGAAGCTCCTGCAGCAGCGCCGGCGCCTGCCAGCGGTGGCAAGGATGTCGAGGATGCTCCATCCGCCAAGAAACTCATGGCGGAAAACAACCTGTCCTCCGACAGCGTCACCGGCACAGGTCGCGATGGCCGTATCATGAAGGAAGACGTGCAGAAGGCGCTCGCAAGCCCAACACCAAAGGCTGCTGCACCAGCGGCAGCCGCTGCGCCCCGCGCACCGGTCCCAGCCGAAGACGCTGGCCGCGAAGAACGTGTGAAGATGACGCGTCTGCGCCAGACCATCGCGCGCCGCCTGAAAGACGCGCAAAACACCGCTGCGATGCTGACGACCTACAACGAGGTCGACATGTCCGCGACGATGGCGCTTCGCAAGGAATACAAGGAACTGTTCGAGAAGAAACACGGCGTGAAGCTCGGCTTCATGTCCTTCTTCACCAAGGCCTGTTCTCACGCCCTGAAAGAGGTGCCAGAAGTCAACGCCGAGATCGACGGCACCGATGTGGTCTACAAGAACTTCGTCCACATGGGTATCGCGGTCGGCACGCCGACCGGCCTCGTCGTCCCTGTGGTGCGCGACGCCGACCAGATGTCGTTCGCGCAGATCGAAAAGAAGATCAACGAGCTTGGCGTACGCGCACGTGACGGCAAACTGTCCATGGCCGAAATGCAGGGTGGCACATTCACAATCTCGAATGGCGGCGTCTACGGCTCGCTCATGTCATCCCCCATCCTGAACCCGCCGCAGTCCGGCATTCTGGGCATGCACAAAATCCAGGAACGCCCCGTGGTCGTAAACGGCGAGATCGTCATCCGCCCGATGATGTATCTGGCGCTGTCCTACGACCACCGGATCGTCGACGGCAAAGGCGCGGTGACGTTCCTCGTGCGCGTTAAAGAGGCTTTGGAGGATCCGCGCCGGGTGTTGATGGATTTGTGATGCATCCCGCCCTGCCGGCACTGAAAAAGTTCATAGCCTTTGGCGCTATGATACTCCTCGCAGGCGTTAATCTGTTGGTCGTTGACGAGCCGTTGACGACCAACTCAGATTCCATTGCCGTGATTGGCTTGCTTTGCATTGGTGGCCTTTGGTCGCTTAGGGATGAATACGTTGGCGAGGCTGCATGACCAAATCACCCCGCCGATACCAAGCCGCTTCGGCCATCGCCATCGTTCTGGCCGCCTATGCCGCCGTTTTCGCGCGCCAAACCCACAACCACATCGACCTCCCGATATTCATCGATCCGCTGGAATGGCTGACCTCTCTTACTTTCCTCGCCGCAGCATGGGCTGCGTGGAACAAGCTGGAACAGCGCGCGGCCATCTTCATTGTGGTCGCTCTGTTCCTGTTTTTCGGCGTTCAGGTCGACTGGCTCTTTCGCGTTCCCCTTGGCTTTGGCTTTGTCACGGTCGCATCGCTGGCCTTTCTGCTCACCCTTCCCGTCACATGGAAACCCAAGTGATCTTGCACCTTCTCCCGTCCAGAAATATCCCGGAGAATAGATATGCTCCGGCCCGCACCAAAAAGGATTAAACTCATGGCTAGTTATGACGTCATTGTAATCGGAAGCGGCCCCGGCGGTTACGTCTGCGCCATTCGCTGCGCGCAGCTTGGCCTGAAGACGGCCTGTGTCGAAGGCCGCGAGACATTGGGCGGCACCTGCTTGAACGTGGGCTGCATCCCTTCCAAAGCGCTCTTGCATGCCACTGAGATGCTGCACGAGGCAGAGCACAACTTCTCCAAGATGGGCCTTGGCGTCGCTAAGCCCAAGGTCGATTGGAAAGCCATGCTTGGCTACAAGCAGGAGACCATCGACGCCAATACCAAGGGCATCGAGTTCCTGTTCAAAAAGAACAAGGTCGACTGGCTGAAAGGCTGGGGCTCGATCCCCGAAGCTGGCAAGGTGAAAGTCGGTGACGAAGTGCACGAAGCCAAGAACATCGTGATCGCCACGGGGTCCGAGGTTTCCTCCCTGCCCGGCGTCGAGATTGACGAGAAAGTCGTCGTGTCCTCCACCGGCGCGCTCGAGCTTGGCAAAATTCCGAAGAAAATGGTCGTAATCGGTGCGGGTGTGATCGGGCTTGAGCTTGGGTCGGTCTACAGCCGCCTCGGCGCGGAAGTGACTGTCATCGAATTCCTCAATGTCATTACCCCCGGCATGGATGGAGAGGTGCAGAAGACCTTCCAGCGTACGCTGAAGAAGCAAGGTCTGAAGTTCGTCATGGGCGCCGCTGTGCAAAGCGTGGCGGCCACCAAAACCAAGGCCAAAGTCACATACAAACTGAAAAAGAACGACGCGGAAGAAACCATCGAAGCCGATACCGTCCTCGTCGCGACGGGCCGCAAGCCGTTTACTGACGGCCTTGGTCTGGGCGATCTGGGGGTTGAGATGTCCGAACGCGGTCAGGTGAAGACCGATGCGCATTGGTCCACCAACGTAAAAGGCATCTACGCCATCGGTGATGCGATCGCGGGCCCGATGCTCGCGCACAAGGCGGAAGACGAAGGCATGGCCGTGGCCGAAACCATCGCCGGTCAAGCGGGTCACGTGAACTACGACGTCATCCCGGGCGTGATTTACACGCACCCAGAAGTCTCTAACGTCGGCAAAACCGAAGCGCAGCTCAAAGAAGAAGGCCGCGCCTATAAGGTCGGCAAGTTCTCCTTCATGGGCAACGGACGCGCTAAGGCAAACTTTGCTGCCGACGGGTTTGTCAAAATCCTCGCTGACAAAGAGACCGACCGCATTCTTGGCGCCCATATCATAGGCCCGATGGCCGGTGACCTGATCCACGAGATTTGCGTTGCTATGGAATTTGGCGCGGCTGCCGAAGATCTTGCGCGGACATGCCATGCGCACCCGACCTATTCGGAAGCAGTCCGCGAGGCGGCCTTGGCCTGCGGCGACGGCCCGATCCATTCGTGATTTCATTTCGCCGCATGTCAGCGGCAACCAGCCGGGCGGGCGCCAACGCGCCCGCCCGGCTCTCTTTTTGAGTAATTCTGCCAGAAAGAAGATATGAGACACCCCGCCCAATTGCGGGCCGACGCACGGATTGGTAAGGCATCTTAACTGCCGGAGTTTTGGAGCCTCTCATGCCCATCATCACCAACATCGCCGACCTGAAGCGCCTCTATAAGCGCCGCGTGCCAAAGATGTTTTATGACTACGCAGAGAGCGGCAGTTGGACGGAACAAACCTTTCGCGAAAACTCCACGGACTTTGAGCAGCTGCGCCTGCGCCAACGCATCGCAGTCGACATGGATGGACGCACAACAGCGTCCACAATGGTTGGCGAAGACGTCTCGATGCCTGTGGCGCTCGCTCCCGTCGGATTGACGGGCATGCAGAACGCCGACGGCGAAATCAAAGCAGCGAAGGCCGCAGAGAAGTTCGGTGTGCCGTTTTGCCTTTCAACTATGTCCATTTGTTCGATCGAGGATGTCGCCAAACACACGACCAAGCCATTCTGGTTCCAGGTCTATACGCTGAAAGACGATGACTTCATGAACCGGCTGTTCGACCGCGCGCGGGCTGCCAATTGTTCGGCCATTGTCATCACCGTCGATCTTCAGGTCCTTGGGCAGCGCCATAAAGACG